>JBKCJY010000127.1:0-2881 GCA_046301455.1 Chitinophagaceae bacterium
CAACCCTGTTATCAATTCAAATGCAACGATTCGATTAGAGAAAGCATTTACACAAACTACCACACTTGTGTTGATGGATGTGATGGGTCGCTTTGTCAATCAGCAAATGATACCTGCCGGACAAACAGTTATTACACTTGATTGTAAAGGATTGAACAAAGGAATGTATCTGGTTAAAATTCAAAGCAGGGATGGAATTGTAACGAAGAATTTTGTGGTGCAGTAATTCAAATACAGAGTAAAAAGTAAAAAAAATCCGCTCATTGTATGATGAGTGGATTTTTTTATTCTTAGCAAGTCCCGTTATTTCACAAATTTCCTTTGTGCTACTTTATTTGTTCCATTCATCAACAATAAAGTATAGCTGCCTTTTGGCAAATGAGGCAGTTCAATAAAAAATTTATTGGATGGTTGCTGAAATTGCTTTTGATAAACTGTTTTGCCTGACATATCTGTAATATTGATTACTGGTTGTTTGATGAGTTGAGGTATTGAAATATTTAAAACATTATTTATAGGATTGGGATAAAGCTTTAAAGCCGATGAATTGATTTCTATTGATGAAACTGAAGTTGGGAAAGAAACATTGAATGGATAATTAACTGTTTGGTTGTTGTACTGTACCTGGAAATTCCATGTGCCTGTGGGTGCGTTTGTTGGAATTGTAAAACTCCACCACCACCAGCTCGCAGAGAAAGTATTGTTGAATGTTTGGTTCCATGTTTGAAAAACAGAATTATCAGGTCTTGTTACGGTATAGGTAGCAGTGGTACCGGTAGTTTGATCAGCATAATAAGCAGTGAAGTAAACAATCTGACCTGTTATAAACTGGTTACTTTCATTGGTAGTTTCAGGATTAGGGCATGTATTAAAAACTGTTGGAGCCGATTGAGTTTGAATATGATTAATAGTTGGTTGAAAATAGGGCCGTTGCGAAGACCACCAGCTTTGTGCATTACGGGTGTTACAGGCGCCTGCATAGGGATCAATAAGATTACTGTTATTAAAAGGCTGTGCTTTGTATACTTCAAAATGTAAATGCGGGCCACTGGAGTTGCCACTGCTTCCCACTGCGCCAAGGTATTCACCTTTTGCAACTGTTTGTCCCACTGCTTTTGTTGTGAGTGAGTTTGTTTTCATATGACCATACCAGGCAACCGAACCATCTGCATGTACTACATAGACTGCATTCCAGTTGCAACCGGTGCAAAAAGCACAGCTTTGATCAGAATTGCCATCACTCTTTGCTAAAATTGTTCCTGCTTCTGCTGCTACTATATGCACCTGTTCACGGTTCATCATTAAATTATCAAAAGGCCATAAAAAATAATCAATGCCCTGGTGATTGTATCCGTTTTGGGTATCGTAGGAACGGGTGCCACAGTTGTAATCTGTTATTACATTCGGAAAAGCAGTATTATGATCAAAATAATTGGATATACCGAAATAAGAATTGTAATTGTATGCAGGATTCTGTTTTAAAGGAAAATCAAATGCAAGGGCTTCCGTTGAAAATGTTTGCGGAAGCACTCCTTTCTCCTGCAGCTCTCCCATACTTTTTGTAAGCTGTTCATTGATTTTTACATATTGTTCAGCCGATATACATTGTGATTTTGGCGAACGGTATTCCCCACCTCCGAAATTGACGGATTGAGCATTGCTAATTGATGCAGCATATAGTAAACTGAATGCAAAAATGAGCTTGTGCATGGTGTTTATATTTTGGTATGCTGAAATTAGTTCCTTTAATTTGAAGAATCAACTCAAATTTTCAACTGTATGCGTATTGTTCTTTTATGTTTTTTGTTTTTCCCGTCATTGCTTGATGCCCAATTACCCACCACCCGTTTTGAAACTTCCAAAGGCAATGAAAGTGTTACCTACTATGAAGCCATTGCTGCATGGAAGCAAATTGACAAAACATCAACACAAGTACAACTGCTTACCATGGGTGCAACAGATGCAGGTGAACCATTGCATTTAGTTTTAGTAAGTGCAGATGGAAGTTTTACACCGCAGCAATGGAAAGCAAAAAATAAAGCAGTCATACTCATTAACAATGGCATACATCCTGGTGAACCTGATGGTATTGACGCAAGCATCTGGATGGTGAAAGATATTGTAAGCAAAAAATTACAACTTCCGGCAAATGTTGTTCTTGCAATTATTCCCGTTTATAATATCGGCGGCAGTATAAACCGAACTCCTTTTTACCGTATTGATCAAAACGGACCAATAGAAAAAGGCTTTCGTGGCAACTCTCAAAACTTAGACTTAAACCGTGATTTTATAAAATGTGATTCTAAGGAAGCAAGAAGTTTTGCTGAAATTTTTCATTTTGTACAACCCGATATTTTTTTAGACAATCATGTGAGCAATGGTGCCGACTATCAACATGTAATGACCCTGCTCACTACACAACATAATAAGCTTGGTGGTGTAATGGGCGAATACCTCAACAAAACATTTGAACCAGCTATTTACCAAAGCATGAAACAAAAAGGTTACGACCTCATTCCTTATGTTAACAATTTTGGTGATAAACCCGAAAATGGCTGGGGTGCTTACTGGGATGGCCCACGTTACAGCAGCGGATATACTGCACTCTTTGGCACCTTCTCCTTTGTACCGGAAACACACATGCTCAAACCCTACGCACAGCGTGTAGATGCTATCTACAAACTTATGCAAAGCTTTATTGAGTTTGCAAGTGCTAATGCAACAACGATCAAAGAATTGAGAAAACAACAACATCAAAACTTTATTACTCAACAACAATTCCCTTTTGGTTTTACCGCAGACCGCACAAAGTTTACAGAGCTTAAGTTTAAAGGTTATGCAGCTGAACAAAAACCAAGCAACATCAGCGGGTTGCCACGTT
>JBKCJY010000128.1:0-29064 GCA_046301455.1 Chitinophagaceae bacterium
AATGGCTTCACTGTGTTTGGTGCCATGCTCGGCAATATGATTGAAAGCTTCGGTTTCATTCTTTACAATTTTTATGGCACATGTTAGTGAAAGAAACTCACGGTAAAAATCTTCTTTCTTTGCTTTGAATAAGTAAGGATAGCCTTTAAGCATTTGATACGCTTTTACATCTGCATAAACAATCACTTTTTTGGGTTGCAGTTGTTTGGATAAAGCAGTAAGAAATGGTTTTGAAATTTCTTCATCAACTATCACTGTATCCATCGCATTGCACACAGAAGGTCTGCTTGTTTTTGCATTTACCACAATATTTACCGCCATTTGCACATCAGCATCTTTGTGTACATATACATGACAGACACCGGCTCCTGTTTCAATTACGGGTACCAAGCTGTTTTTTCGTACAAACTGTATCAAACTGTTGCTGCCACGTGGAATGATGACATCAATATATTTAGTAGCTGTAAACATTTCATTCACCACTTCACGATGTGGTGGCAGTAACAAGACAAGTTCTTTGGGAAGATTGTATTGCTGTAAAACTGAATGAATAATTTTTACAATGGCTTTGTTGGTATTATCTGCATCCCTACTGCCTTTTAATACACAGGCATTACGGCTTTTTAAACAGAGTACAGCAATATCAGCCACTACATTTGGTCTTGATTCAAATATGGCAGCCGCTACGCCGAGTGGTGTTGTGATTTTTTGAAGTAGAATTCCGTTGGGTAATTTCTTTTCTTGCAGAATTTTTCCAGAAGGATCAGTCAGCTTGGTTACTTTTTTTAAACTGCCTGCAATAGATGCTAATCGTTGAGGCGTTAAAAGCAGGCGGTCATACAAAGGATTGCTTTGCTCCATCTTGGCCACATCTTTTTTATTGGCTTTAATGATTGTGTCAGCGTTTTTCAGCAATTCATCAGCAACTATTTTAATGATTTTATTAATAAGAGATGCTTTTGCCTGTTGAAGCTGAATTGCACTTGCGTGTGTTTGAATTATTTGTTTTTGAATCTTTGTCATAACGGGTATTAAAACAGCACAATATCATCTGCATGTGCTGCTATTACACTTTTAGTTTTTCTGTTTTTGGATACTTCTGTATGATTGAGTTTGGTTTTTGCCACACCTACAATCTCTCCCTGTTCATTCATCAATTGAATTACTTGCCCTCCATTGAATTGCCCTGCAACTTTAGTAATACCAACGGTAAGCAAACTTTTTCTATTAAGCAATGCTTTCTCAGCACCAGCATCTATATGAATTTGTCCAACAGTTACGGAGCCACTCATCAACCATTTTTGACGTTCCTTAAGATTGGATTTTCTTGCTTTGAAATAAGTGCCTTTTTGTAAGGCTAATGTTTTTTGCAGATGCTTATCATCTTTTAATCCGGTAATAAATACTTCAATGCCCAATGATGTAGCAAGTTGAGTAAATGTGATTTTTGATAACATGCCTCCTAAACCAACCGATGATTTTTCGGAACTGATGAATGATAGAATATGATCGTCAATGGAGTTTACAACCGGGATAATTTTTTTATCTGCATCCAGAAACCCATTACTGCTTGTACAGATGAGAAGTTTTTCAGCATTAAAGCCAATGGCCAGCAGTGTAGCCAGTTCATCATTATCAGAAAACTTTAATTCGTTATTGCTGATCAGATCATTTTCATTTACAACGGGGATGATGTTGTTTTTCCAGAATTCTTCAAATGTATTTTTCATCTGTACAAATTGGTGCCTATTGCTGAAATGATGCCGCTCACACAGCGCTTGCGCAACAGTAATACCGTGTTTTGAAAAATATTTTTGATACAGATTGATAAGAATAGGATTTCCAATAGCGGCAGCGGCTTTCTTCTCTGTTAAGGTGCCTTTGTAGTGATTTAAAAAATGTTTACCGCTACTCACAGCGCCACTGCTTACAACAATGATGGTGTAATGCGTATGCAATGCAGCTACCTCATCTGCTATTTTGCGTATAACAGCAGCGTTGGTTTGCCCGTTCTTTCCTGCTAATACAGCCGAACCGAATTTAATAACAAGAATGGGTTTGTTCATTACAACAAAAGTAAGACCATTAATCAGTAACAACTGTAAGGTTTTTCTACGCACTTAACATTGAAATATTATCACTTCGCTTTGTATCTTTACAGCTATGGCACTTATTACAGCAATAAACTCACACGGTGACTACGGTCTTACATTAACTGATGCTACAGGCAACACCATGATGATTGATATTCCGGTAGCAGATGGCGGTACAGCGAAGGGTATGCGTCCCATGCAAACGGTATTGGCAGCACTCATCGGCTGCAGCAGTGTAGATGTAGTAAGTATTTTAAAAAAACAGCGACAGGAAATTACTTCTTTTAAAATGGAAGTGGATGGCAACCGTGAAGCAGGCAAAGAACCATCGCTTTGGGAAACTGTTCATTTGAAATTTATTCTGGAAGGAAATATTGAGCCTGGTAAAGCTTTCCGTGCGGCAGAGCTTTCCATCAACAAATATTGCTCCGTAGCTGAAACATTAAGAAAGGCAGGCGCTGCTATTTTGTTTTCAGTAATTGTAAACGGTGAGCCCTATAAACCCTGATATTTTTCATGCAAAAGAAACAACCACAAACACGTGCAATACGTAATCAAACGAAACGCACGGAGCAGAAAGAACATAGTACGCCATTATTTCTTACCAGCAGTTTTGTATACAACAGTGCAGAAGATATGGCTGCCGCATTTGCTGATGATTCGTTGGATGTGAATATTTACAGTCGCTTCAAGAACCCAACGGTTGATGAATTCATCAGTAAGATCGTTGATCTTGAAGGTGCAGAAGATGGGATTGCAACAGGCACCGGAATGGCCGCTGTATTTGCAACCTTCATGACCTTTCTTACAAAAGGCGATCATATACTTTCTGCATCAGCAGTATTTGGAAGTACACATACCATTCTCACCAAGTACTTACCCAAGTGGGGGTTTGAAAGTTCTTATTTTGATATGAACAAACCTGAAACTATTGAAGCGTTGATCAAACCCAATACAAAACTGTTGTATGTAGAAACTCCATCCAATCCGGGACTTGATATTATTGATCTGGAATATGTAGCAGCTATTTGTAAAAAACATAAGATTCTTTTAGTGGTTGATAATTGTTTTGCTACACCTGCAGTACAACAACCAATAAAATACGGAGCTGATTTAGTGTTGCATTCCGCAACAAAATTTATTGACGGACAGGGAAGAGTGTTAGGTGGTGTTGTTGTGGGTAGGAAAGAATTGATCTATGATTTGTATTTGTTTGTACGAAATACAGGTCCATCATTAAGTCCGTTTAATGCATGGGTATTAAGCAAGAGTTTAGAAACCTTGTTTTTAAGAATGGATAAACATGCAGAAAATGCATTGAAGCTTGCGCAACATTTTCAAAATCATCTACAACTTAACTGGGTAAAATATCCATTTCTGGAAACACATCCGCAATACGCCATTGCTAAAAAGCAAATGAGTAATGGCGGCGGTATTGTTACGTTTGAACTCAAAGGTGGTATTGAAGCAGGAAGAAAATTCCTTAACTCATTACAAATGCTGAGCATGACCAACAATCTTGGTGACAGCAGAACCATTGCCTCGCATCCTGCATCTACTACACATTCAAAATTATCTGCCGAAGAAAAGAAAGCAGTTGGTATTACAGATGGACTGGTAAGAATATCAGTTGGGCTGGAGCATGTGGATGATATTATTGAGGATATTGGGCAAGCATTAGCCTCTTAAATTCATTTGATGAAATAATTGCTACTCACTGCCTTTAATTATTTGATTTCTTTTATTGATAGAATGGTTAAATCTTTTTTGTTGCGTTCGAAACAAAACCATATTTCTTCAAAGCTATAGTTGGTGCCTTGATTACTCTGTGGTTAGATATAGTACAAAAAAAAGCCCCGGCAACCAACCGGGACTGAGATATAACCTGATAAAACCAAAACTTACTTTAGCGGGCTGATGACATATCTGTATTGCCCTTAACTTTTTTGAGCAACAGAATGTAGCCGCAACAATCTTTTTTGCTTTTGTTCACCTGCACGGGTTTTATCATGTGCCATTCAGATATCTTGGGCATATAACCATAACTTATGATATTGCCTTCAGAGTATCCGTATAGTTTTTTATAATACACTTGTTTTTCATCATAATCGTACATGCGTACTTCATGAAGTCTGCTGCCGGGATCCCCAATGAAAACGATATGATACCAGGCGCCTTGTGTCATAGGTACAAGTACCGGCATTTCGTATTCGCTCTCCATGCTCATATTGGCTTCTTTCAAAACCATAAAGCCATTTGCTTCAAATACTTTCTTTAAACTGTCAACCTGTAATGTAATGGATTGGTTGGAGCAACTCTTCTGGCGAATTACATCCTGTGAATTTGCCGCAAGGGCAATAAATAAAAGAAAGGATACTGTTAGTAGCTTCTTCATTACGATACGGATTATCAGGTTGGGCATAATGCCCGGATACGATTTCGAATCAAAAGTACTTATCTCTTTTGTATGTGAAAGCTTTTTCTGTACTATCTCAATAATATAAGTAAGAACCCTTAAAGAGCCTGTTGGTTTACCAAGAAAAGATAACAACATTAAAGGCTTAAAGTTGCATTTTAGCCTTTGTAGGTATAAAAAGAATTGGCTTGGGCTGTACAAGTGAGCACTAAATCATTAATACATACATGATCGGGAAGGGTTGTAGTATAATAAACCACTTCGGCCACATCCTCTGCATACAAAGGCGTGTATCCTGCATATACAGCATCGGCTTTTGCTTGATCGCCTTTAAAACGCACCATACTGAACTCCGTTTCCGCAGCACCCGGGTGAATGGCTGTTACTTTTATTTTATGCTGAAGTAAGTCCATGCGCATAGCTTTGGTGATACTGTCAACCGCTGCCTTGCTGGCACAATACACATTGCCACGTTCATAAACTTCTTTTGCGGCTGTTGAACCAATGTTGATGATGTGACCATTTTTACGTGAAGTCATGAAAGGCAGCACAGCCCTACTCACATACAAAAGCCCCTTTACATTGGTATCAATCATGGTTTCCCAATCATCCAAGCTGGCTTCATCGAACAAATCACGACCAGCAGCAAGACCAGCGTTGTTAATGAGTACATCAATTTGTTGCCACTCTTGTGTTAGTGCATTGATGCTGTTGTAAACCTCTTCTTTATTTCTTACATCAAACACTAAAATATGTACCTGTGCATTGAATTGTGATTGCAATTCTTCCTTTAATTGTTGCAAACGCTCTCCACGGCGACCGTTGATAATTACTCGGCAACCTTCTTTTGCAAAACGCTGTGCACATGCTTTGCCAAATCCAGATGTAGCCCCTGTAATAATTACTGTTTTGTTCATGGGGTGAATGTAGGAAGAAAGTTGAAATGAAAAACTGGTGTTTTGGTAAAAGGCATCAAATAAAAGAGGCGCCACAAAGTGCGCCTTAACTGTTATCTTTAAAGGGTTTACGTTCAAAGTATTTGTTCACTGCTTCCACACGGTTATTTACATGCAGTTTTTCATAAATATTATATACGTGTTTGCGAATAGTTTCGACACTAATGCCCAGCTCTGAACTAATTTCTTTATAAATTTTTCCCTGTACCAGCCATTCCAGTATTTCTTTTTCTCTTCGGCTCAGTACTTCCAAATCAGGTGATTCCTGGCGAGGTGGTAATGCTACTTTTACAGACAGGTGTTTAAAGGCGTTTACAACTTTCATTGCTATTTGACTGCTCATGGGTGCACCGCCTTCTACTAATTCTTTAATGGCCTCAGTAAGTTTTGCCGGGGACGATTTTTTTAAGATGTATCCGCTTGCTCCTGCAAGCAGGGCTTCAAAAATTTTTTCTTCCTCTTCATACACGGTACACATCATGTAAAGAATGTCAGGGTTTTGTGGTTTTAATTCTTTTACAAGCTCTATGCCATTGGTGCTGCCTAATCCTATATCCATTAAAACTACCTCTGGTTTCAATAACAGAATTTTAGCAAGCGCCTCTTTTCCCGTAGCAAAAGAAGCAGCAAGTGTGCACCCATCACTTAGTTCAATAATTTGTTCCAGCGCCAGGCGGATGTCAGTAACATCCTCAACGATACACACTGATATTTTCTTCATATTGCAAATGTGGGGGGAATATTTACAATTGCCAATACTACAAAGAGGGGTGTTTGGAGAGATCTGTTAGTCGATAGAAGAAAGTATGAATTATATTATTTAAAGTCTGCCGGCTAGCTTCATCGCTTCACCATCAACACATATTTCTGTTTAAAAAATTCTTCTTCAAAAAGCTTTTCTATTTCCCAAACTAAAGGATGCAATCCGCTTTGATGCACTTCCTCAGTCAAATCACCGCCTTTAAGGCAAATGAGCCCGCCGTAATGGGTTTCATCATCCGCAGTAACACTCATACCCTGACCTTTGGCTTTTAGAATGGGCTGGCTCCACATCCATAAATCACGAAGCGGCGCAACAGCACGGCTCACAACGTAATCAAATTTTTTATCTTTTATTTCTTCGGTACGTGTATGGCGGGTGCTTACATTTTTTAATCCCAACTCCTGCGCCACAGCTTCCACTACTTTTAGTTTTTTACCAATGCTGTCTGTTAATAAAAATTGTACTTCGGGGAAAAAGATGGCTAAAGGAATACCCGGGAAACCGCCGCCCGTACCAAGATCAACGATTTGAGTGCCGGGTTTAAAATCAAAAATAGCAGCAATGGATAAGGAATGAAGCACATGTTTTTCATACAGGCTTTCAATATCCTTGCGTGAAATGACATTTATTTTCTGATTCCAGTCTTCATACAATTCTTTGAGCTTGTTCATTTGCTCAAGTTGATGCGCTGTAAAGTCAGAAAAATATTTTGTTACAACTTCCATTATTTCCAGTTTGCCTGTGGCCGTTTAAACAATGTATTGGCAAATAACAAATAATAGAGCCATTGCCAAATATCTAAGAAAGGATAAAGCCAAAACAAATCACCTTCACCCAATTTACGCATGGTGCTGAAATAAATAATACCCTGTAATAAAAACCTGAAACCAAATACTGCCAAAGCCAGCCACCAGCAATAGAAAATGATGGAGCAAACAAATAAAGGGTAAAATAAAAAATGACTGAATGAAAACAGGCCTAATAAAAATTTATGGTTGCCTTTATAATATTTACTGGTAGTGTAATGTCTTGCTTTTTGACTGCGCCATGTACTCCATTTTGTTTTGGCATTACTGTATGTGAACGCTTCTTTATCAATTACGATGGCTGTATTTTTTTTAGTTGCAACACGGTTAATAAAGAGGTCGTCATCACCGCCAGCTAACTGGTTGTGCATGCTAAAACCTTTGTTTCGAAAGAAGAGGTCTTTCTTATACGCAAGGTTGCGGCCCACACCCATGTAAGGCAATCCTGCAAGTGCATATGAAAAATATTGGAGAGCACTGTTATAGGTTTCAAAGCGGATGAGTTTATTGAGCAAGCCCGGTTCTTTGGTATATGCACCATAACCCAGCACAATTTCTTTATCATCAGCAAATGCTTCCTGCATGTGTCCAATCCAGTTGGGGCTTGAGGGTTTGCAATCAGCATCAGTTAATAAAAGCAGTTCATATTTTGCTTCCTTAATGCCAATTGATAAAGGGAATTTTTTGCCCTGTATTAAACGGGCTTCCTGCTTTAATTCAATGGGTCGAAGGTTTTTAAATGGCCGCTGCAGGTATTCCAGTACATATTTGCTGTCGTCGTAACTATTATCATTTACAGCCACCACTTCAAAAGTTGAGGAGTATTGTTGCTGCAAAACTTCGGGCAGATTATCAGCCAGATTCTGAGCTTCATCTCTTGCACAAATAATAACGCTCACTGCATGTTGTTGTAAGGATGTGCGTTTTGGTTTTTTATAAACTGCCAAACGCACAAAGAACCACAGGTAGTAAAACACCTGGATCAATGTAATGAAACAAAATGCTGAAAATAGAATTTCGGGCAAATCAAATCTCATAAGCAGGTGCGAAAATATTGTATTGAAGCCAAATACAGGGATGTAGTTGCTAACGAATCTCCATGGAAATGTGAATTGTTGAATTTTATTACTTTTCACTTGGTATCAGATGGGTCTTTATAAAGTAAGTCAATCCTACAGCGAAATGCCTTTCCTTATCTTTGCCCACTTTATGGCCGCATTATCATTTCAGCTTCATTCCACTGATGTTTCTTCCAAGGCAAGAGCCGGAACTGTTACCACAGATCATGGTATAATTGAAACGCCCATCTTTATGCCTGTGGGTACAGTGGGCAGTGTAAAAGCATTAACAACACAGCAAATTGTTGAGGATGTAAAAGCGCAAATAATTTTGGGCAATACGTATCATTTATACCTGCGGCCGGGAATGGATGTGCTGGAAGGGGCGGGTGGTTTACACAAGTTTAATGGTTGGAATAAACCGATATTAACGGATAGTGGCGGTTACCAGGTTTTTTCATTAGCCAATAACCGCAAGATAAAAGAAGAAGGGGTGGTGTTTCAAAGCCATATAGATGGCAGTAAGCATTTGTTTACTCCGGAAAATGTGATGGACATACAAAGAATAATTGGGGCTGATATTGTGATGGCTTTTGATGAATGTCCGCCTTACCCCAGTGAATATAAATATGCTCATAAGAGCATGGAGCTAACACACCGCTGGCTCAACCGTTGTATCGCTCAATTCAACAATACGCCTGATAAGTATGGGTACACACAAAATCTTTTTCCGATAGTGCAGGGCGGTACATATAAAGACTTAAGAAAAGCATCTTCTCAATTTATAGCCTCAACTAATTTAACAGGTTGTGCCATTGGAGGTTTAAGTGTGGGCGAACCCGAAGAAATGATGTATGAGTTTACTGAGTTGTGTTGCGATGAATTGCCTGTAAACAAACCACGTTACCTAATGGGCGTGGGCACACCATGGAATATTTTAGAATGCATTTCATTGGGTATTGATATGTTTGATTGTGTAATGCCCACTAGAAACGGACGTAATGCTATGCTCTTTACCAGCAAAGGCGTTATAAATATTGATAATAAAAAATGGGAGAAGGATTTTTCTGTTTTGGACGATGGGATTGATTGTGAAATGAGTAACTATTACAGCAAGGCATACCTGCGACATCTCATCAAAGCGAAAGAAATTACAGGGCTCACCATTGCCAGCACGCATAATCTTGCCTTTTATTTATGGCTGGTGAAAGAAGCAAGAAAACGCATTCTTGATGGAAGTTTTACAGGCTGGAAAAAAGAGATGGTAGAAGTGTTGAAGACTCGTCTATAGTCCACGGTCGACAGTCGACAGACCATAGAAAGACAATCATTTTTAAATGTCAAATGATAATAGTAAACCTCAGGTATTTAGTAACGGCTATAGACTGTAGTCTGTCGCCCATCGACTTTTCTAACATTCCATTAAACTTGATATTCCTTACTTTGCACCGCAATGAAAATCCTGGATAAATACATACTGAGGTTTTTTATGAAAACCTTCTTCTTTTCACTTGCTCTTTTTACGGTCATTACAATTGCTGTAGATGCTAGTGAAAAGGCTGAAGATTTTATACGCAGTGGTTTGAATGCCGGACAAATTGCAAGTAAATACTACCTCGGCTTTTTGCCACACATGATTAGCCTGCTGTTTCCAGTTTTTGTTTTGATTGCAGTTGTGTTTTTTACATCAAGACTAGCGTCCCGTACTGAAGTGGTGGCAATATTGAGTACAGGAGTTAGTTTAAGACGTTTTCTTTTTCCATATTGGATTGGCGGTATTTTATTAGCATTGCTTTTGGGTATTGCCAATCATTTTTTAATACCGCCTGCTAACAGAATAAGGACCGATTTTGAAGAACGATACATTGATATGGGTGCCATTAACAACCCTAATGTACGTTATCTCAACAATTTGAGCCTGCGTATCGATTCCTTTACTTACGGAGGCCTCCGTTCTTTTGATACGGTTTCAAAAACGGGTCAGGGATTTTTTATGGACCGAATTGAGAACAACAAAATTGTTTACAACCTCCGAAGTGAACAGTTTACATGGGATACGATTAAAAAAACATGGCGGCTTGAAAATGTAATTGAACGAACAATCAATGGACTTAAAGAAACTGTAAAGAAGGTTGATACCCAATACCTCAATATTGGTTACAAACCTATTGACCTTTCTTATGATGAACATTTGAAAGACAAATTAAAAACACCTCAGCTTAATCGGTTTATTGCCCGTGAAGAATTGCGTGGTGCAGAAACGGTGAATGCTCTAAAATTTGAACGATACCGCCGGGATGCCTATGCCATTTCTGTAATTGTAATGACGATGATTGCGGCTATACTTGCCTGCCGCAAAGTGCGGGGCGGAAGCGGCCTGCATCTGGCACTTGCTTTTATCATTGGTGTTACCTTTATTGTGTTTGATAAATTTGCGATGGTGTTTTCTACAAAAGGAAATTTCCCTCCCATGATTGCAGCATGGTTACCCTGTGTGTTGTTTGCAGGATTGGCATTTTGGTTGTATAGGAAAGCGCCGAAGTAACCCCCCCTAAATCCCCTAAAGGAGGACTTGCCGGACACAACCCTTGCTTAACAAAGGGTATTATGAAAATGTTGAGCGTTTGTATTTTATTGATGCTATGGAAACGGAACGTACAAGAGTGCGATGCAAAACCGCTCCCTCGTTTGCACATTTGATGGAAACACCATCTGTATTTTCTTTTTTTTCTTATGATTTTGTGAAAGCTCAAATAAATTAAAAATGCGTTCAACTTTTCCATTTAAAGCTTGTTAGAGCTATGGCTGATTGTTTTACCTTTGGCCGTAACGATTTGCAAACCATTTTACATTTTTAAATACAGATTATGGGCATTATTAAAGACCGGTTTAAAGCGAAGGCCGATGCTGCCAATGCAGAAATGAAGCAATTGCTGAAAGAACATGGAAACAAAGTGATTGGAGAAGTAACACTGAGCCAGATTTACCAAGGTATGCGTGGTATAACAGGGCTTGTTACTGAAACCTCATTACTGGATGCTCAGGAAGGCATCCGTTTCAGAGGTTATTCTATTCCTGAACTGCAGGATAAACTTCCGAAAGCACCAAAAGGAGCTCAACCTTTGCCGGAAGGTTTATTTTACCTGATGCTTTTAGGTGAATTGCCTGATGAAGAGATGGCCAACCGTGTTACTGACATTTGGCAACGCCGTAGCCATGTGCCTAATCATGTATTTGCGGCGATTGATGCTTTACCTATCAATACACATCCAATGACCATGTTTGTAGTAGGTGTAATGGCGCTGCAAACAGAAAGCTATTTTGCCAAGGCCTATGCTGAAGGCATTAATAAAAAAGATTACTGGGAGCCGATTTTTGATGATGCGATGATTTTAATTGCAAGGCTTCCACGAATTGCTGCATATATCTACAGACGAAAATATAAAAACAACGAACATATTCATCCGAATGGTTTACTGGACTGGGCGGGTAATCTTGCACACATGCTGGGTTATGATGATCATGGATTTATGGAATTGATGCGTTTGTACATGACGATTCATGCGGATCATGAAGGTGGTAATGTGAGTGCACATACTACACATCTGGTGGGTAGCGCTTTAAGTGATCCTTATTTGGCTTATGCCGCAGGTATGAATGGTTTGGCAGGTCCTTTACATGGATTGGCTAATCAGGAAGTGATTAAATGGATTTTTGAAATGCAGGAAGAACTCAAAACCGATGCGCCTACAAAAGCCCAAATTGAAGAATATGTAAAGAAAACATTGAGTGAAGGAAAAGTGGTGCCGGGTTATGGGCATGCAGTGTTACGAAAAACAGATCCACGCTTTACTGCACAGATGGAGTTTGGTAAAAAGCACATGCCCGATGATAAATTGGTGAACACAGTTTGGAATATTTATGAAACTGTTCCGCCTATTTTACAAAGCCTTGGAAAAATTAAAAACCCATGGCCCAACGTAGATGCACACAGCGGTTCCTTACTGGTACATTATGGAATGGTGGAGTATGAATATTATACGGTGTTGTTTGCTGTTAGCCGTGCTTTAGGTGTAATGGCCAGCTTGATTTGGGACAGAGCACTTGGTTTGCCATTGGAACGTCCTAAATCAGTAACCACAGAACTGGTGAAGTTGTGGCTGGAAGGAAAGGATAATATCTGGGGCGAATAAGTAAATTTTAATTTAAGAGTCATAATCCCGCAATCTGCGGGATTTTTTATTGTAAATTGATTAGGCACATTAATCAACCTGTAAATTTCACTTACATTAGTGGCACTCTTTTACTCCTTAATTTATTTGTATGAAGTCTTTTTTTTATACGTTCAGTTTTTGTTTTTTACTGAGTACTGCAAATGCACAGATTTTTCAGGACAATTTTAGTGCTTATACTTTGAGCAATGATTTGAATGGACAGGGTGGGTGGACAAACAATTCTTCCAATCCCGGCGGACTTGGAACTTGTGTTGGAATTGGTTGCAATAATACAAAAGTTACAGCTCCATCACTTACTTATACGGGTTATGCAACTTCACCAAAAACGATTGGACTTGGACCCGGTCAAGATGGTATTGGAAGGTCACTTTTTCCAGCTGTAAACTCTGGGAGTGTTTATGTATCTATGCTGATTAATCTTTCATCTATTGGTTGTTCTGCAACATGTAATGCAGATGCAGATTTCTTCAGAGTTTTAAACGGCTCTGCCGGAAATAATTTTGAAACAGCAACCCGCTTGGTTGTACAACAAGCAACGGGTGGTTTTAAAGTTGGTATTGGTAAAGGTGCTCAATCTAACGGTATCATTTACACCAGTGGAGTTTATACTTTTACCACAACGCATCTTATTGTAATAAAATATACAATTAATACCGGAAGCGGTAATGATGATGTTGTTAATCTTTATGTAGATCCAAACTTTACAGGTGGAGAGCCCGTTGTTGCAGATGTGAGTATAGGAACAGGGCTTGCTGATATTAATGCGAATATGTCAATAGACCGTATGGCATTTCGTTTAAATGCATTATCAGGCGACAGGATGCCGATAGGTAATGCCGGTGCAATCTCTGTTGCCACAACATGGGCAGCATTAGCTCATGGTGCTGCATCTGTAAACAACATTGACCGTGATTTTTCCAATGCAAAAGTATTTGCAATATCATCAACGCAAGCCGTATTTCAAATGAACAGCACACGTGCTGATAACATTATCATTGAAATGACAGATGTAACAGGCAGGGTAGTGCTTCGTCAGCAAGCTAGATTAAATGCAGGTGCTAACAGCTTTGTATTACAAACCGGGATTTTATTAAAAGGAATTTATAACGTGCGTGCTCTGAGCAGTAAAGGTGTAACAACTCCAGTACGGTTTATGCAATAGAAAAATTAATTTCATATTTATTGCCGCTTCTTTTTTGAAGCGGCTTTTTTCTTTTTCGAAAGTTGACCTGATTTCTTTTTACTTCTTGATTTGCTTAACGGTGAAATGTTTAATCGCTTTGCTTCTTCATTCCACGCTGCAGCTCCAATGAGTAATGCTTCCACTTTATACTTTGCAATATCTTTTTTATGTGTGATGGTTACTCCCGCCATGATGGCTCTTCCTTTCTGCTCCAATTGCGGCCATGCAAACACTAAATCTTTCCCACGGCAAAAAACAAGTTCCATTCCTTCTTTTACTTCATTCATATAACAAAACATTCCGAAGTAATGATAAAAAGGAATTTTGAAACTGAGTTTTTCTTCTATGTGTGGAAGGATGATAAAAAGTAATTCCTGTATTGCTTCTGCAATTTCCCGTTTGGCATCGGGCAGTGATTCGATATAATCGTTCACTTGGCGGTTCATCAGGAACACTGAGTTTGGCTGGCTATGAGTAACATAAAAAGATTCAGTGTGCTTAGTTACTCCGTTTCTCCGTGTTTAAAAACCTTTCAAAATCTTAGTCAAAAATTTCTTCTTTTCTTTTATTTGCTGTTGTTGTTCCAGTATAAAACCGTTTTCATTCAAAGCACCGGTAACTTCTTCCTGCTCCTGCATGCTTGCATACACCATAGAGCGGAAAGGATTGCTGTAATCTTTTGCACGGCTGTCATAAATCCCTTTCACCATCCACTCACTTGTTTTGAGAGATTGCTTTAATAAATCAGTAAGATGCTCTTTCGTCAATTGTTTGATCTCTTTTAATTCTAAATATGAAGCAAGTGCATGTTGTAATTTTTGCGATGGATACAACGAAGATTGTTGTATGTAAAATTCATGAACTGCATCCCAACCTTTTATTTTTCCTGAAACAATTTTTTGTTGAAGCGATATGAATGCTGCTGCTTCCATTAACTGTCCGCCCACATTCACCCATTGTTTTCTTTTGGTAATGGCAGGTAATTGTTTGTTGAGCAAAGCAAATTTGTTGCAATTTTTTGCTTTGATGAAGTGGAGCAATTCCTCGGCGGCATAATATGCAATCAACTCTTCAAACACCTTATAGCTTTGTCTTGCTTTTAGCAGAATGGTTTTGCGTTTGCTGTTTTCAAATCCTTCAGCAATGATTTCAAGTTCATCAACGGATTTGTCATTTGCTTTCAGCAATGCTTTTCCTTTCTTTATGCACAATGCATCTGTATATTCTTTTACTGTGTTTTCTTTTTTCAAAGCCGCTTTACCAGTAAACAATTCAAGCAATTGAAGCGCATCGAATATTTCATTCACACTATCAGGCGCTAAATAATTGTATTCTAAATATTGCGTTTTATCTTTTCGTTTATCTCTGTCAACATATTTCCAGGCATTGCGTGCCAGTGCATACATATTGTACAAAAACCAATATGCTGGCATGACCACTAATTGATTTTTACTTTCATCATTACTCACCAATGAAAATGGTATGGGGATATTTAACTCGGCAGGATAATCGCCTTTGGCTAATAATATATAAGAAGCAAATTTTGTATTGTGTTTAATACTCACACTTAAGGCGGGCCAAAAACCACGGCCTGCAATCAACTCTCCATCTGCACTGCGGCTGTTGTGATTACTGCCCAACGTAGCACCTGCTGCAATATTACTCTGACCCATTACTGTTGCTGCACATAAAAAAGAATTGTTATGATGCTGCTCATGTGCAGGAAAAATGAGTGAGTTCAACACTTCACAACAGGAGATAGTAGCGTTGTTGCCGAGATAAGAGTTAATGAGTCTTGCACCATATTTCAACTGTGAGTGTGAAGCCATATAAAATCGTACTGCTTTCACACCATAAAACGCACGGCATCCTTCTTCCATAATACCATTCACCAGTTCGCAACCTTCGCCCACCTGAGAGCCCGTTTCTGCTGAGGAATTAATTGTTATGTTTTTGATTTTATTGGCGCCTTTTAAATAGGCATGACTGCCAATCCACACATCTTTTATGATTTTGCAACTTTTAATCACCGTTCTGTCGCCCACTTTTCCATAATAGCCACGCAGTTTATCAAACTTTTGTTCCGTAAACTCTAAGAATTTTTGTTGAAGTGTTTTGTTATCCCTGTTACGGCTCCACATCCATGCATCGCCCGGTAACATTCCATTGAACGGAACAATTTTTCTGCCTGCATTTTCATTGCATACTTCCAGCCAGATGCGGATTTTTTCTTCTTCGCCCTGTTTTATTACACCGTTGCCAAACTTGGCATAGTTGGTAGTGCCCATTTCATGCACATTGGTAATGATGCATTCATTTCCGATAATGTAATGGCTGAGGTAGTGCACATTATCAATTGAAACATTATCGCCAAAATCACAACTGATGATGGTACTGTTGTATAAACCCACACGCAACTTCACCGCATGAAACTCTAAAAAGCAAGGTTCAAGATTGCCGATACGAACCCAGCCATAGAATTTACAACCCTGAATTAAATCAGTGTTAAACACATCTGTTACTTCAATCATCTCCCAATTATCAGTCGTATTGTTGTTGCGGATGAGTGCATCAATTTCCTGATGGGTTAATTTGCGGTATTGAATACCATTACGGTTTTGTTTACGACGTAAATAATATTCATCTTCTCCCTTTGGGATAAACTGTTCAGGAATAAACTTATAGCCAATCTCAGTGAGAGGCTTTTTTATGATGGGGTTCATGAAGAAAAGTTACAGGTTTCAAGTTGCATGTTTCAAATAATGTACCAGTAGTAAATTTACAATTACAGGCAACCAGCAACAAGAAGCCAGTAGCCTGTAACACTCTACTCCACCGTTACACTCTTCGCCAAGTTCCTCGGCATATCCACATTATATCCTTTGGCTACACCTACATAGTATGAAAGCAACTGCAAGGGAATTACACTCAACATCGGTGCCACAATTTCATCGGCAGGCGGCACGGCAAACACATCATTGCTCAAACCCGTGCTCACTTCATCGCCTTCAGTAATAATGGAAATGACGATTCCTTTTCGTGCTTTTATTTCCTGCATATTGCTCACCACTTTTTCATGATAAGAATCTTTGGTGGCAATAAAAATTACAGGTAATGTTTCAGTCACCAAAGCAATCGGGCCATGTTTCATTTCAGCTGCAGGATAACCTTCGGCATGGATATAAGAAATCTCCTTCAGCTTCAGTGCGCCTTCTAATGCAACAGGAAAATTATAACCTCTTCCCAAAAACAAAGCATCTGTTGAATCTTTATATTTCTCAGCCATTACTTTTACTTCATCTGCATTTTTCAAAATTGCATCAACTTTTTCAGGCACATCATGTAACTCCTGTAACAAATGCAAATAACGTTCTTCACTAATCATTCCTTTATTGTGTGCAATCTTTAATGCAATCATCGTAAGAACTGCAAGTTGACCTGTAAATGCTTTTGTAGAGGCAACTCCAATCTCAGGTCCAGAGTGAGTGTAAGCACCAGTATGACTTGAACGAGCAATAGAAGAACCTACAGCATTCACCACGCCAAAAATAATTGCCCCCTGTTCTTTTGCTTTTTCAATTGCAACTAAAGTATCCGCTGTTTCACCGCTTTGTGAAATAGCAATGATTACATCTCCTTTATTCACCACAGGATTTCTGTAACGGAATTCACTTGCATATTCCACTTCAACAGGAATACGGCAGAGTTCTTCAATAATATATTCAGCCACCAACCCTGCATGCCAGCTTGTGCCACATGCAATAATGATGATACGTGGTGCATTCTTCAACTGCTCCATATAATTTTCAACACCCGCCATTGTAATGGTTCCTTTAGATACATCCAATCTTCCACGCAGGCAATCGTAAATTGTTTTCGGTTGTTCAAAAATTTCTTTAAGCATGAAATGGTCGTAGCCGCCTTTTTCAATAGCCGCCAGTTCCATATCCAGCTTGGTTACATACGGAGTGATTTTTTCGTTGCCGAGATTTTTTAAAATCAATTCATCAGGACGAACAATTGCCAACTCATAATCATTAACATACACTACTTCTTTAGTGTATTCAATGATGGGGCTTGCATCACTCGCCAAAAAATGTTCGCCTTTACCTATACCAATCACCAGCGGGCTTCCCTTGCGTGCAGCAATAATTGTATCGGGATCTTCTTTATCAATCAGCAAAATACAATACGCACCCACCACACGTTTCAACGCCACACGTACTGCTTCTTCCAAATTGCAATCATTGTGTTGTTGAATATCATCAATAAAGTTTAAGAGTACTTCTGTATCAGTATCACTTTTGAATGTATAACCTTTATTCTCCAGTTCTTTTTTAATGAGTGCATAGTTTTCAATAATTCCGTTATGAATCATCGCCAGTCGGCCGCTTGCACTTTCATGCGGATGTGCATTACGGTCGCTCGGCTCACCATGCGTTGCCCAGCGTGTGTGTCCGATGCCGATATGCGCCTGCACATCAGCACCAATCAAACTTTCTTCCAGCTCTGCTACTTTGCCTTTCTTTTTATAAACTTTTAAACCATGATTGAGCAAAGCAACTCCGCTGCTGTCGTAGCCACGGTATTCCAAACGTTTTAACCCTTTTAAAATAACAGGGTACGCTTGCCTTGGGCCTGTATAACCAACAATTCCGCACATAGTTGTTCTTTATTTTTTAAGACCGACAAAAATAAGCAGATGAAGGATAGGGGAGAAAAGCAATTTTTTTTAAAAGTATTTAATAAAAATATCAAGTATTATGAAAATTTGGGGCTTTTAAGGATGGTGCTAGCCGGAACTATTATCTTACTTTCCATTACAATACCGCAGCCAATGGACCAATGAATTGATATCAGTAATCAAATACAGTCTTTTTCACAATAACACTCCCTTCAAAAACAAATACGCCATCGAAAAATAAATCATCAACCCTGTAACATCAACCAACGTAGCTACAAATGGTGTAGAAGAAGCCGCAGGGTCAGCGCCAAATTTTTTCAACAGTAATGGAAGCATGGAGCCCATTAATGTACCCCATAATACAATCCCTATTAAAGAGCAGCCTACGGTTAATCCAATCAATTGTGCGTGGTCGCCAAAAGTATCCGTAAAATTTTGCCAGATGAAAATAACAGTGAAAGCAATGAGACACAATGAAAAACCAAGTAACAAACCCGAGATAATTTCTCTACGCATAATTCGCCACCAATCGGCAATACTAATTTCGCCCAATGCCATTGCCTGTATAATTAAGGTAGATGCTTGCGAACCGCTGTTGCCACCGCTTGAAATAATGAGTGGAATAAATGTAGCGAGTATCACCACTTTTGCGATTTCATCTTCATAGCTCTGCATGGCAGTAATGGTCATCAATTCACCAAAGAATAAAATAATTAACCATACCACACGCTTCTTAAATAATTTAAAAATAGGCGTTTCAATATATGGTTCATCTAAAGCCTCTGTACCACCCATCTTCTGCATGTCTTCACTAAACTCTTCATTAGCTACCCATAACACGTCATCAATCGTTACAATGCCCAACAGTTTATTACTTTTACTCACAACAGGTAATGCTACACGGTTGTTCATTTTAAATGCTTCATTGGCTGTCTCCTGGTCATCTTCAGCCTGTAAGGCAATCACACGCTCATCCATCAAATCAGAAACGGTTTTATCCGGCGCAGCCAGTATAATATCACGAATGCGCAAATCATCTAATAAGTGACCTTTATCATCAATCACATAAATCACATTAATGGTTTCGCTATCCTTACCATACTTGCGAATTGTTTCAAATACCTGTGGAATCGTATCGTTTGGAAATACATACACATAATCAGGCGTCATTAATCGCCCGATACTATCTTCAGGATAGCCCAGAAGTGAAAGCGTTACTTTTCGTTCATCAGGATTCAAAAGTTTTATCAATTCACGCACTACATCGCTGGGCAATTCTTCTAAAAATGATGTGCGGTCATCAGCAGGCAGTTCGTTGAGTAACTCTGCTGTTTTAAATGGCGGCAGTTCTTTAATGATTTGCTTTTGAGTAGGCAGTTCTAATATTTTAAACACACTCACAGCACGGTGCACGCTCATGCCCGCCAGTATTTGACTTTCAAAATCAGGGAACTCATAAACCAGTTCCGCCACATCGCTGATGTTCTGGTTATTGAGGAATTCCTGAATTTCCAGTTTGTCTTCTCGAGCCATCAGCTCTTCAAACTGTTCCTTTAGCGGTATTTCTTTTTCTAATTCTAATTCCATTGTAACCTAATTGCTTTTGCGTTAAACCTACATGTCATTTTTCATCCCGAAATTACAGAGGTCGGAATGAAAAATGACATTAAAGGTTCCTCCCGGCAAATTTTAATATAACTATGAACGGGAGAAAGTTAGTTTCTTTGACGCAAAGCAAAATAAGAAGATGTATGATGCGGCTGCATTGTTTATATATTGATAACACAGAAGATAAAGGCAGGGGCGTGTTTACCAATGAAGCAATTGATGCAGGTGATGTAATTGAAATAGCTCCTGTAATTGTGATGGGTGCACAAGAACGTGTTCATTTAGATGCGACACTTTTACACGATTATATTTTTGAATGGGGTGAAGACCGCAAGCAATGTGCGATGGCACTGGGATGGATACCTATTTATAACCATTCCTCAGACGCCAATTGTGAATATTTGATGGATTTTGAAGAAAAAGCGATGTTTTTAAAAACAGTTCGTATTGTGCAGGCAGGAGAAGAGCTCACCATCAACTATAATGGCGATTTTGACAATAGTGGACCTGTTTGGTTTGATGTAAAAACTTAGTTTGTGTATCTGTTACCATGCTTTAGCTAAACAAAAAGGGAGAAAACGTAAAATCACGGTGTATAAATACCCGAAAATGGGTATTGCATTTGGCGCAAACGTTTGCTACTTTTGTAACATCATATCCACTGAAAGCTAACCTTAATCTTCCCATCTCCTAAGAACACCAAACTTTCTTCAGTTACTTTTTATTAATCCTGTACCAATTTATCCTTGAGCTAATCCGTATTTATTGTCCTTTACACCTTTGAGAACCGGTTAAGAGTTTTTTAAAAATTACGCCTATGATCAGAAGTTTACTCTTAGTACTGGTTTTGATTTTTTCATTACTTACTTCCTTTGCACAACAGGCTGAGGTTATTGGTAACTGTTTATTTAATAGTTCCAATAATGTAATAACCATACGATTAGGAGTCAAAAATAATACTGCTTCAAATGTTAATCTTGAATATGTGGGACAACGATGGGGTATTCAATACAATAGCAGTGCAGTAACATATTCAGGATATTTCAGTCATATGTATTTGGGTACCAATCAAAGCACAGGTTTAAATGATTTAACATTTCTAGATTTCATAGGGCCAGACACAGGTCCTTCACCTTCAATTGGAACTGAACCCACATCTACAAGAGTTGCAAACATTGCTCTAAGTGCAGGCGGTGGTACAAAGACACTTCAAATGAAGTACTTGAATAGGTCCACTACAGAATGTGCCAATGCATTAATAATTGGTCCTGGTCAAACACGTGTTGTACTTGATATTTATTTTACACTTAACAATCCGGGATTGATAAGCTATTATAATCTCAATAATCCCTCTTATGGTTTTGAAACACCCGATTTCATCGCTCAGTTTTTTACAAAAAATAATGGTGGGCATAATGGAATTTTAGAATCGGGGAAAAAAGAAATAGCAATTACTGTAATTAGGCAGGGACTTACTGAAAATCCATATCAACCGTTTGATATTAATGATTGTGTAAAAGGTAAAGTAAACCCTATTACAGTTGGCGGTGATGGTATTTATTTTAATAATCCTGTTAACGGCGTACTTGTAGGAAAAGTAAATTCATTAACAGTCTCAGAAAAAAATAATTATGCTGTTGTAACATGGACTGCTGATAATAATTCACAGATAGATCATTTTGAAATTGAAAGAAAAGAAGCAGGGGGATCATTTAAAACCATTGCACTGGTAATGAGTGATAATGAAAGCGGCTCAAAATCTTATTCATATAAAGATAAATTATCAGGATCTGAACAGGCCATCCAATACAGGGTAAAAACTGTTAACAGCGATGGAATTGAAAATTTCAGCAGCATTGCTACATTAAATCTGAATCAGATTGCTGAAGCAGAAATAAAGTTCACGCCAAATCCTGTTGTTCAAAATGCACAGCTCAACCTTCCTGCAATAAACGGAAATTATATTTGTCGTGTTTATAATATGGATGGAAGGCTTATGATTACATCACAACTGCCGGGCCGCAACCAAATGTTGAATGTACAGCAGTTGCACACAGGCAATTATTTTCTTGAAGTTTTTCATCCGCAAACCGGTAAGCGTTATTACGGAAGGTTTACCAAACAATAGTTTTCTCAGATACCTTTTAGTGTCTCCCTTTTACTTAATTGTGAAAGGGAGTTTTTTTGTAAAATGTTTTACTTTAACTGAAGCATCTGCACTTTTTTAGCCGGGTAAAATTTGAACTTAAGCATTTGCTTATTGCGTTCAACAGTAATTTCTGCTTCAGTAGTTGCACTGTTATTGATATTGTAACCTTTAAGTATATCACCGGGCTGTAAGCCTGCTTTAAAAGCATTTGCCTGTTCATCAACAGAAATTATTTTGGCATTGGCAGCAAGCCCGCCCTCATCTGTTTCAAAACCATAAGTAAAAACAGAAACATCTTTATATGCAAAGCCATCAGGCAGTATTTTATTCCACTCATCGAGTGAAATAAATTTGCCTTCAGTAATAAATTGATTGAGTACAACAGTAATATCTGCACCGCTAATGGTTTTGACTGCATCAATGAAAAGCTGTTGGTTGAGCTTCTTTTGTTCAGAAAGGCATTGTCTCAGTACTTCAAGCATCACGGTTTTTAAATCTTTTTTGCCTGCAGTTTCTTTTTTGATAATTACATCAACATAAAATGCAAAGATGTGACCACGGTTATAAGGCAGTTTTTGAATTGTATTATCTGTCCAGAATTTTTCTTTAATAGCTGTGTTGGGACTTTCATTCACGGCATCAGCATAGTGCCAAGCAAGAACTGAATCAAAAGAGCGGTTGTACTCCTGCTGTGTTATGAATTTACTTTCCAGCATATTTCGATAGGAAAAGTAATCAGTAAATCCTTCGCTGAACCAATAAAGTAGTTCTTCAGGCTGTTCATTTTGTATAAGCGTTCCTATCCAATGATGCATCAGTTCATGATTGTACAAATATTGCAGTGATGCAGGTGATGTTTGTTTATTGTTTGTAGCCCAGGTGGCAAATGAATTGGTGAGCCCTGTGCCTTGATAACTGAGTTCATATTCACTTGCAGTTAAGAATGGCATAAGTGTAACAGTGTACTGATTTATGTTATAATCATTCCAGAATGCCCGTTGTGTGGCAATTGTTTTTTGTATCAAGCCCAGCATTGCTGCATCTTTAAATTTCCATTTGTCACGTATGGCAAAATAAACCGGCTTTTTATTTACAGTGAAAGGATAAACACGAAAATCGCCTCCGCACCAGATACTGCTGGTGAACAATGGCATAGGAATATCAGGCAATGTTTGTACGGAATAGTTGTTCCCAAAACTGTTTACATTGCTCCAGCCTTTTGGATAATTTACCCAGTTGATTTTAATATTTACTATTTGCTCTGCCAATTGTTTTGGGTATGCAAATAACACCTGCCCTGGAATATTAAAATAATTCGGTTTGATGATGATAGAATAAGCAGGTTCTCTTCCCGGTAATGAATCTTTCAAGGCATTTTTTAAAAGATATTGAAAGCGGATGGCCTGATTTGGCTGATGTTTCAGTACAACAACTGAACTGTCAGTTGCATCAACAGTAACTGCTTCAATATTTTTTCCTTTAAGGATGCTGATGTATCTGAACGCATGATTAAACCCACCAAATTCTTTAGGTAGTTGAATGGCAGTACTTGTTTCACTTCCAGCAACAAAATCAACTGAAATATTAAAAGTTCCTGTTTTTGGTAAAACAGAAATAGAATAAATAAGCTTTGAATAACTATTTTTTTGTGCCGATGCATATAAACTAATGCATAACAAAAGAATGAAAAGGTTTGTTTTCATTTCATTGCAAAGATTTCTTTTTCTCAAGATGCAATCATTACATATTGTTGTGAGATTTTACCAGCTTATGCCGTAATCATCTCCATGGTTACTGCTGCCGCCCCAAAAAGTTCCATGCTTCCAGTCGAACCATATTGCATTAATGGGGCCGCTGGTTCTGTCGTCAAATGAAAGTGTGTATCCCATCTGTCGTAATTCTTTTCGTACCCATTCAGGAGTATTATCATGCAATAGTAATTGACCGGCACGAGGTCTTCTGTCAGCTACTTTATCGCCTCCCAATGATAACCATAGTTGATTGGTATTAATATTAGGTGCTTCACATGCTTCCTGTACATTCATTCCAAAATCAACCACATTTAAAAAGAATTGCAATAAGTTTTGATCCTGTGTATCGCCACCCTGTACTGCAAATGATAAAAAAGGTTTGCCATCTTTTAAGGCGAGGGTAGGAGTAAGTGTAACTCTCGGACGTTTCCCCGGTTCAATTACATTAAATGGATTGAGTGATGGATCCAATACAAAACTTTGTCCACGCTGACTCATACCAATACCTGTATTACCTGCAATACATGCAGGAATCCATCCGCCGCTGGGTGTGATTGAAACTACCCAGCCTTCTTCATCAGCAGCTTCTACACTGGTAGTGCCCATCCACAATCGCTCCATATATTCAGGATCATTAACTGCAACACCATTGTTACGTACATCATGACTTGGTACAAAATTATTTCTGTTGTTGGTTGATGTATCCATTGAAAAACCTCTTTTCTTTAATACATCCAGATAAGGATTACTTGCATTCATAAAAGGGTAGGGATCACCTGGACCAACATTAGGATTATTACGCTCCCACATAATTTGTTTAGCTCTTTGCTTTGCGTATTCTTTACTCAACAATCCCTGCATGGGTTCTGCAGGTGGAAATGCAGGGTCGCCATAATAAAAATCCCTGTCGGCAAATGCCATGTTCATTGTTTGATACAATGTGTGAATGTATTTAGCACTGTTAAAGCCCATACTCTTCAAATCAAAATTCTCCAGTATGTTAAGTGATTGTAATAGCATGGGGCCTTGTGTCCATTGTTGCAGTTTATATACTTCAATTCCTTTGTAGTTTACATGCACGGGCTCTTCTTCAATGGGTTTCCAGTTAGCTAAATCGTTCATAGTTATCAATCCGCCCTGCTCCTGGCATCCACGTACAAACTCTTGTGCTATATCTCCTTTATAAAAACGATCATAGGCAGCCATGATCGCTTCTTTACGTGACTTCCCTTTTTTGAGCACTTCCTGTTCAGCCTGCACTAATTTGGTTAATGTTTCCAATAAATCTTTTTGTACAAAAAGTTCCCCACCTTCCGGTGCTTCTCTTTTTTCGCCTAAATGCGGGAGGAATACTTTTTTACTATAAGGCCATTCTTTTATTAAAGCTTTTTGACGTTCAATGCTATTGGCAGTTGAACTTTCTATTGGGTAACCTGCGGCCATTTGCATAGCAGGCGCTAATACATCTTTTAAACTAAGCTTACCATAGTTAGCCAGCATTAAACATAAACCACCGAATGTGCCAGGTGTAACAGCAGATAACGGCCCATACTGTGGTGGAAAATTATAGCCCTTGCTTTTATAATAATCAACTGTTGCACCTGTGGGTGCTACACCCAATGCATTAATACCAATTACTTTTCCTGTTTTAGGATTGTAGATCAATGCCTGTGTTTCACCTCCCCAACTTAATACATCCCACATAGTACAGGTGGCAGCAAGCATAGCACATGCCGCATCTACTGCATTTCCCTTTTGCTGATACATCATAGCTCCTGCTGTTGCAGCAAGTGGTTTGCCCGTAATGGCCATCCAATGTTTACCATGCAACACAGGTTTTTGTGTTTGTTGGGCAAAAGAGAATAGTGAAAAGGGAATAGTGAATAGAATAATTAAAAGTTTTCTCATGCTTTTTTGTTTGTGATAAAGATAAAGCAGTCAACCATATCTTAAAAGAAAATGGATAAACGGCTATAATGTAAAACTCCGGTAAATACTACCGGAGTTTTTAAATTAATTATTTAGCCTGTGTTTGTGGTGGTGGCAATACAGGTGGTAATGGTTGCGGCACTATGTTCTTAATGGATTTAATTGTTTTTAAATACGCAAACATTGCTTTTAATTCTTCGTCTTTAAAATGCTTGGTGGCTTGTAACGGCATTGGCGGAAGTAACATTCTGTTTCCTTTAATACCTTTTGAAAATCCATCACGCAGAGCAGTAATAAATTGTTCTTCCGTCCAGGCAAGTATACCGGTAGAATCAGGAGTTAAATTAGCTGCATAAGATACTCCCCACGGACCCATCCAAAATGTAAGTGTTTGAGAAGCAAACATACCTTTTGATTCCAATGCACTTCTGTCAAAATCAGGAAGTGGCATTTGAGCGGGATGACCCGATAGCATTTGTGTGCTGTCATCCTCAGGCCCCATTGGACCCATTTTTTTAGGTGTATGGCAGTCACCACAACCGCCAACGGTAATTAAATGCTCCCCCCATTTTACCTGGCTCTCATAACCACCGTAAGAAGAATCAGCTGCTGCTGCATTTGTTTTTTCATTGTTACAATTTGTAAAAAAGACAATACATGATGTGATGGCTGCAGCAAGCATCAGTTTTTTTGAACGAATAGCAAACTTGTTTTAAGGTTTGAAAAGATGGTTTTTTGTTTTCAAATTTTCTGTTACAGGTGCAGTAAAACAGGTGGGACAGATTTGGATGCTGTTAAGAAAATAGATTTATTTCTGAATTCAAAGCAATTATTTTCAATTGTGGGATAGCGTTTATTTCATTGTGAAAACATGGTTATTGTTTTTATTCCGATTGTGCGAGTGTTTAACTTTTCATTGGAGAAATAAGGAAAATAGTACTGCAAAAACCAGTTTTTCATTGGGGAATAAAAGCCTTCAACCATCGTTTTCATTGGGAAAACGAATGTGAATAACCCGTTTTCATTGGGGAAAACTCAAAAAAAGTGAAGAACTATTTGTTGTTTCAGATTATTTATCTCCTATATTTGAAATGGTAATTACCATTCCCATTAACATTCAAAAAACAAAAAAGTCATGGCAACAAAAAAAGCAAAGAAACCAGCTAAGAAAGCCGCTCCTAAGAAAGCCGCAAAAAAAGCTGCTCCTAAAAAAGCTGCAAAGAAAGCTGCAAAGAAAGCTGCTCCTAAAAAGGCTGCAGAGAAAGCTGCTCCTAAAAAAGCAAAAGCTAAGCGTAAACCAAACGCTGCTTTCATGAAAGCATTAACTCCAAGTGCTGCATTAGCTGCAGTAGTAGGAGCTAAAGCATTACCACGCACTGAAGCTGTAAAACAAATCTGGGCTTACATCCGTAAGAACAAATTACAGGATTCTAAAAACAGACGCATGATTAATGCTGATGATAAACTCAAAGTGGTATTTGGCGGTAAAGGTCAGGTATCTATGTTTGATATGGCGAAGCACTTATCAAAACATTTAAGTTAATCTTCTCCGTTAATGGTATAAAAATCTCCCGCTCAACTGCGGGAGATTTTTTTTTAATTGTAAATGCAATATTGATTTTTTACTTTACATAGGTCCTATTTACTATACTTATGAACAGTTTTTCAAACAAAGCAAAAAATGAGCAGTCAGAGCAGGATCAGATAATATCTTACAAAACCCTGCGTATTATGATGGGATTAGCAGGTATCTTTCTTCCGTTGCTGGTTTTTATTGGAAAAGCCATTGCAGAAAAAAATTGTCACCTGGAGTTTTCAATCAGTGATTATTATGACAATGAAACGGGCGGAGATATACTCGTAGGTGTGTTGTTTGCATTAAGTTTTTTTCTCTTTGCTTATAAAGGGCCTGAGCCGATTGATAATAAAATTGCCAACATTGGCTCTGTTATGGCAATGGGGGTGGCTTTGTTTCCCACTACTGTGAAAGGATGGGTACATTACGCACATTTCGGTTTTGCTATTTCCTTATTTACTGTTTTTATCATTTTCTCCATCTATCTTTTTCGTAAAACAAAAAAAGGAAAAGAACCCACGCCTCAAAAAAAGAAACGTAATGCGCTTTATCTTACTTGTGGTATTGTTATGATTATATGTATAGCAGCACTTGCAGTATGTATGTGGTTGTTTCAAGATGCAAGCGAAAAATATCATTTGATTTTTTGGGGAGAAGCAATAGCATTAGTAGCCTTTGGTGTATCATGGCTTACCAAAGCAGAATGGTTGTACTGGACCGATCCAGATGAAAAGGAATAAAACAGATTTATTAAAACCAGATTCCAAATTTTAAAGAAGCTTCCGGGTTGAAGAAAGGCAATGTATACAGTTTGTTATCAACAGCTACATTGGTACTGCCGCTCACACGCATACTCAAACCTGCCCAGGGAGAGAGATAAATTTTTTTATGAAGTGTAATGTTATAGCCAGCGCTTCCGTTTAACAGAAAATTGGTAAATTTTGCTGTTTGCAATTTGGCATCAGTTTGAATGCTGCTGTTCCATAACACAATACCTCCGCCCAACCACCAAACTTTCCATCCTTTTTTCAAAAACCTGTCGGCAAGTACAGCATAAGCATTAATGTGGTGATTGGTAAACCCTGTTTTTGTTGTAAAGTTGGGTTTATTAACTGATGCTGTTAATACACGCATGCGCCATTGATATTTACCGGCCCATGCTGCAGCAAACCAACCACCGGTAGCATAGGGTAGTACATCCAGTTCAATACCAGCCTCTACTTTTTTTGATTGTTGCTGTGCTGCTGTGTGTAAGCACATTGTCAAGCAGAATAAAATAATAATCAGTTTGTATTTCATGTTGCTGTGGTTTAAAAACAGAAAAGCCCGTAAAGTAATTTATTATTTTCTTTACGGGCTTTGCTGTTCAATGGTGCATTGCGCTCCGGTTTTTGGAAGGCTGTTTACAGGTTATACATGTTCTTCAGCCATTTTGCCGTTCATTTTTTCTTCCAGCCGTTCTTTGCCCAGTTTCAATTTTTCGTTGAACTGTTGTTTTAGCTTTTTACCGCTTTCGGCAATTTTGTTACGGGTTTCAACCCCTTTGGCCGGTGCAAATAAAACGCCCAACAAACCTCCAATAGCAACACCTGCACCCAATGCAATCAATATTTTATTCGCATTTTTCATTTCCGCAATTTTATTAATGATTGCTTGTATTGTTTTGATTTCTGGGTGAAGGTAATCCCGGAAAGAAGTTAATAAAATGACTGACTGCATCAAAAAGCTTGATTAACGTCAGCTTCGGCAACAGCAGTACTGGTGAACTTTGAGGTTTATTCTTTTTCATCAAAGGAATAATCGAAGTGAATGTATGATCCTGTGAATAACTAAGTAACGGCGGGTTTATTTTCCTGC
>JBKCJY010000129.1:0-12316 GCA_046301455.1 Chitinophagaceae bacterium
ACACTATCACCACCAAAGAAAATCTTTGGATCTAAATGCTGAAACAGTGATTCAAAATCGATGTTAAACCCAACTGCCAGAGGTAACAAGCCAAGCATGGTTGCTACTGCTGTAAGCAATACAGGAATGATACGGATCTTACCTGCCTGTATCACCGCTTCTCTTGTTTTGTAACCACGCCCACGCAATTCATCAGTAAACTCAATTAAGAGGATTCCGTTTTTAATTACGATACCTGCCAAACCTACAATACCAACGAGGAACATGATGGTAGCAATGGTTTGTCCTGTTAATACATAACCAATCATTACACCAATGATGCTGAAGAAAATTTCTGTGGTTACAATAAACGGTTTGCTCAAACTGTTAAACTGCAATACAAGAATTAAGAAGATGAGTGATATAGCAATTGCAAGTGCTGTTACAAGAAACTGTGATGTTTCTGCTTCCTGCTCACTCTGTCCGCTTTGACGGATAGTTACACCCACCGGTAATCTTGTTGCTGCTTTAAACGCATCAATCTTTTCTTTTAATGCTGCATTAATTGGAGCAGCCTGCGTAGGATCAGCTACGTTTGATTGTAACTGAATGGTGCGTTTAAAGTTTTTACGTTTTACGCCACCGCTTGTGCTTGTATAATCAAATTTTGCAATGGAACCAACAGGCACCTGTTTAATCTGACCCGTATTAAAATCACGGAACGTAATTTTCATGTTCATCAGGTCAGTAATATTGTTGCGCTGCAAATCACTGTAACGTAACTGAATTTTATATTCATCATCACCATCTTTAAGTTTACTCACTTCACTTCCAAACAAGGCAGTGCGTATTTCCATTCCCACCTGTCCTGTGCTTACACCTTCTGCCAATGCACGTTCACGATCAATGGTAATTGAAATTTCAGGGTTGTTTAGATCCACATCCAGTTGCAGGTTTTCAATACCATCCACACGGTTGGTATCAAGATAGTTGAAGAGGTTGTTGGCAACTTTTGAAATCGCATCAAAATCTTCACCAATCACTTCAATATTTACCGGCGGCTCAGTGGGTGGTCCTCCATTTTCTTTTTCTACACTGATAGATGCCCCGGGAATATTTTTGATACTGCTCCTGATGGCGGTTAAAAATGGAGCCGAAGATTTGCCATGACGTTTTTCAAATTCAACAAATGAAATCTGAATACGTCCCAGATTGCTTTGTGTACTTCGGTTTTTATCCATGGGGTTATTGGCACTCACCGCAACATTGGCAATTACACTTTCAACAATAGAACCTGGCGCACCGGGTTTTTCATTGCCCAGTATTTCATACACTTTCTTTTCCAGTGAGCGTGTTACAGAATCAGTATACTTTACATCAGTGCCCACCGGCATTTTTAAATACACGTAAATAAAGTTGGGGTCGCCACTTGGGAAGAATGTAGTTTTTGTTCTGCCGCTGCTCACACTCAGATAGAGCAATCCTGCTGAAATTATAAAGACCAAGAATAATGATGCAAAAGCCCATATAGGACGCTTACCAATTAAAATCCAACTCAATAGTTTTTCATAACTGTTCATTAATGCAGGCAATATTCTTTCCTGGAAAAAGTAAATCGCATCACGCAGCACATATCGGTTTAAGATACCCATGAGTGCAAAGAAGAAAAGTAAATTACCCATTCCATGATTACTCATTACATGCATTAATGCACCAACACCCCACATAGCCCACCAGTATGGTTTACGGAAGATAGCTTTCTTGGGTTCATCATACTGCCTTCCTTCGGGTTTCATAAAGCTCACTGCAAAAACAGGGTTGATGATAAAGGCAACGATTAATGATGCCGCCAATGTTAAGATGAGCATGGTGGGTAAGTAAATCATAAACTTACCAATGATACCTTTCCAGAAAAGTAACGGAAAGAACGGAGCCAACGTTGTGGCTGTACCTGCAAGCACGGGAATAAATACTTCACCTGCTGCTTCCTTTGCACTTCGTATAATCGGTACTTTACCGTTATGATAAATGCGGTGTGTGTTTTCAATCACCACAATGGCATCATCCACAATGATTCCCAAGCCAAACAGCAATGCAAACAGCACAATAAAGTTGAGTGTTACAGTAGTGCCAATGATTCCATCTGCCAGCGGCAAGAATAAAAATGCTACAAACACACTCAATGGCACACTCAATGCCACAAAGAAGGCATTGGTTACACCCATAAAGAACATTAGGATGAGTAATACCAATATAAAACCAATAATGATCGTGTTTACCAATTCATTAAAGGATGTTTTTGTTTGCTTGCTCTGATCTCCTGTGATGGTTACTATCAAATCTTTTGGCAAATCATCATTCGCCTTCATTTCCTCAACGGCTGCTTTAATTTTATCAGCCGCATTTATCAGGTTTTCGCCACTGCGTTTTACAATGTTGAGGGTAATTACATTTTTACCATCAAGGCGTGCAAAACTTTCACGCTCTTTCACTGTGTCTTTAAGTGTAGCGATATCTCTTAAATAAACGGGTGCACCACTTACATTTTTTACAATAATGTTTTGCAGATCAAATGCACTTTTAAACTGACCACGTACACGAACCGTACGTTTCATTTCACCACTTTCAATTAAGCCCCCACTGATGTCGTTGTTCTCTCTCTGTACTGCAGCCTGTATATCGTTAAACGTAACCCTAGCACCAGCCATACGGTAGGCATCAACGTTAATCTGAATTTCACGTTCAGGCGCACCCACAATATCTGCACGGGTTATTTCTTTTAAATCTTCAAAACGGTCCTGTAGTTTATCAGCATACTGTTTCAGTTTTACACCATCATAATCACCGCTGATATTTACATACATGATGGGCATTTCACTAAATGCAAACTCCTGCACATCGGGCTGCACGGTTAAATTTTGCGGCAAATCCGTTTTTGCTTTATCCACCGCATCTTTTACTTTTTGTTTGGCCAGGTCTGTTTTTACATCTGTATCAAACTCTACAATGATGAGTGAAAAATCCTGTTGTGATGTAGATTGTACTTTTACCACACGTGCGCCACTGATGCTCTTCACCTGTTTTTCAATAGGGCGTGTTACTAGGTTTTCAATATCTGCCGGCGAGTTACCTACATACACAGTAGCTACTGAAATAGTAGGCACTACAATATCAGGAAACTGCTCCTTGGGCATGGCGTTAAACTTGTACAAACCATACAGTGTTACTATAATGGTAACAATATAGATTGCTGTGCGGTTATCAACACTCCAGCTTGTAGGTTTAAACTCTTTAAACTTTTTGCTGATACCTTCAATAAAACTTGATTGCATAAATTATTTTTTGGTAGTCATCTGTTGTAATTCTGTTCTTCTTCTGTTGCGTCGCACTCTTGTACGTTCTTAATTCTATTCATCATAGCTGAGCAAATAAATTACATCAACATAGTAACAAGTAGTTACGCATTATTTATTACTGAGCAGCGGGAGCATCCACCTGCACCACCTGTTTATCATACACACTTTGATAGCCTGCTGTAATCAGTTGCATGCCCACTTGTATGCCGCTCTTAATTTCAATCATACTGTTATATGATTCTCCCACCTGTACAGGAATTTTCCTTACCACATTTCTGTTTTTGCTGTCTTTTTCAACAGTGAAAACATATTTCCCGTTTTCATCTGTTTGTACAAGATTTACCGGTATTACAATTGCATTGGGTGCACTGTAGTCTTTAATACGCACAGTTGCAAGTGTATTGGGACGAACGTTTCCACCGGGTATTGAAGCTTCAACTGAAAAAGTTCTGCTGTTGGGATCAATTAACTGTGAAGCAAGACTGATTTTTGAAGTATAAGTTTTACCTGCATCGGGCAATCCAATTTCAACAATACTTCCTGTGTGCACACGGCTCATATAATTTTCAGGAACATTGGCTTTTACTTTCAATGTACTGTTGTTTACAATTTGTATTTGCGGGCCTCTTGCACCTGCACCTGTAAACATTTCACCTACTTTAATTGCAACGATATCTGCAATACCATTTACACTGGAGGTAACAGTGTAAAGTTTAATCTGCTCATTTAAAGTGGCCATCTGCTTTTCCAATGCATCCACGTTATTCTTCGCAGAAATCAACTGTACTTCACTGCCAATATTCTGCTCCCACAAATTTTTCTGACGGTTGTAGATATTTTTTGCGAAGTCTATTTGTGTTTGCAATTGATTTACCTGTGTGCGCAACACTTTATCATCCATCTTCAAAATCAACTGTCCTTTCTTTACATACTGTCCTTCTTTAATATAAAGTGCTGTTACCACACCTCCCATTCCATTGGCAGGAGCGATGTAAGAAATATCTTCTGCAGTAACTGTTCCCTGCAAATCAATATAATGGCTGAAATCCTGAACGCTTGCAGGAGCTGTTGCTACTAACTTTAAACGTCCCTGTTGTGCAGATGCTGTATCCAGCAATGCAATTTCTTCTTCCAGCTTTTTAAGCTCAGCCGTTTTGCCGGAGATTTCCTTTTTCAATTTTTCAACCTGTGCTTTTTTATCACCCAGGCTTCCTTTCTTTTCTTTTGCACCTTCACCACAAGCCGCCATCATTAAGGCCATACCTGCAACAAATGTGATTGTCATTATCTTCTTCATAATTATTTATTTGGTTGTTATTTTATTGTTGAAGTTTTCCGCTAGCTTTTAAGTAAGAAATTTTCGCAATTACAGCCTGGTACAGTGCATCAAAGTAATTGCCCTGTGCCCGCTGCAGTTCAGTCTCTGCAAGCAGTACCTCTGAATTGCTGCCCACACCCTGTTCGTATTTCTTTTTGGTAGTGTTATACACTCGCTCTGCCAACTCCAGGTTTTTTTGCTGTGCATCCATGTTAATGATAGCATTACGCAAACTTATTTGTGCAGCATTTTTTTCAAAGTCAATGGCTTTGCGAGTATTATCAATGATGTTGTTTGTTTTTTCAAGTGTATAGCGTGCCTGCTGAATTTTATTTTTCTTCACTCCAAAGTCAAATACAGGAACACTCATGTTTAAACCAACTAAATTAGAGTTGAACCAAAACCAGTTACTTCCCAATAAATTGGAATAGTTTTTATTGGCAATACCCTGTTGCTGAAACTGGTAAAAAAATGAGAGCGTGGGTAAATAGGCCAGTTTATTTCTTTTTACATCAAGCTGTTGCAGCTTTTGTACATTGTTAAGCAGTCTGATTTCACTGCGGCTGTTATAATCAAAGGTTCCCTCATCCAGCACATTTTGTTTTACCAGTTCAGGAGATAGTTTATCCGTAAGCTCTAGCTGATCATTTTGTGCAAGGCCCAGTGTAAATTTCAAGGATGCATAGCCAAGTTCAATAATGTTCTTGAGTTGTGTTTCTGTTGCCTTTGTATTGTTAAATGAAACATTGGTTTTATCAATGTCCAATTTTTCAATAAAACCATTTTTAAACAATTGCTCCTGATCGGCAACCAGTTTTTGCAGACGTTGCAATGTTTGCTGCAAAACTTTTAACTGTTCTTCAGCTATTAAAACCTGGTAGTATGCTTTTTGCACCTGTTCACGTGTTTTATCCTCTGCAACAGCAATATTTTCTTTTGCATATTCCATGGATGTTTTACGTGCAATCAATCCTACAAATACATCAGGCTGAAATAACAGTTGATTAAGTCCCACGCCTGCACTCACATTCCATGGTTGTACAAATGAGAACTTATTTACTGCAAATTCCTGTTTTGCTGCAATCGGTTGTCCGTTCCCGTCTCTTACACCTTCCTGGTTTAGCACACGGTAGATATCAGTAGATCCGGCACTTGGAAAAAGAATTAACGGAAGGGTTAGATAATGTGTTATCTGTGCAGTACCGTTTATCTGTGGCAGTGCGCCTGCAACAATTTCACGGTTCTGCGCCAGTTGTTTCATTGAATCAATGCGTAGGTTTTTTACTTCGGTTACATTTTTTAATGCCAGGTTCACAGCATCCTGTACACTTAGCTTATAAGCTGTTTGTGCAGTTAGCGATGTGGTGCTGAACATCAGTAGTAATGCAACTAACCATTTACTTTTTGTTAGTCTTGTCATAGCTCTTCTTTTTGATTTGTTCTTCTTTATATTTTAGAATGAGTTTGTATCCTTTTAGTGTAGCAAGGCCAAAGAGAAAATGCTCCATGGTTTCCTGTGTTACAGATGCCAGATTATATTTTGTGGGTGCTGATGCAGCCATTGCAAACGGAACCATCATCGTTTCTACCCGGTAGCGGCTCATCATATCTACATTTAAATCAGCACGGTAGAGTTCTTCTTTAATACCACGCTTCATATTTTGTGCCACTACCTGCTGCAGGTATTCTTCTTTCATTTTTCTGAAGATGGCAAATGCCGCAGGATGAAATTTCTCCATATCATAAATTACAATAGGATTGATTTGTGAAAACTGTTCATGAATTTGCTCCATGGTTAAAAAGATTTCATCCACCGCATCTCTTGCATTCTTTTTGCAGAATTCACAGTCTTGATGTGTTTGATGCACTTCCGCATCCATCACCGCATTTACCAGTTCATCTTTATCAGCATAATACTGGTAGATAGTTTTTTTACTCATGCCCAGTTGCGTGGCTATATCATCCATTGAAATAGAGCGGATGCCATAACGCATAAACATTTCATGAGCCTTTTCCTGTATCCTGTTTTTTGTTTCCATATTCTTGAATCGGCCGCAAAACTAAGGAAACTTTAAACGTAGCAAAAGTTTCCATCCTTATTTTTCTCCATTCATAACAAAAAATTAAAATGCATACATGCGTTTGTAAAACAGTAATTTTGAATACCGAAAACGTTTGTGTTATGTTTAAATCATTCAATTATAGAAGATTATTTCAATATTTTTTGCAGGGATTGCTGGTAACGGCACCATTGGCAATTACAGTTTACTTTTTTTACTGGGTCGTTACCAGTATTGATGATCTCATACCAATTTTCACCATTGTAGAAGACGGAAGGGTGAAGGTTCGGAATTTTGGTTTGGGTTTCGTAATCATTATTTTTTCTATTTGCCTCATTGGTTATTTAAGTACATTTTTTATTCAGAGCCGTATTTTCAATTTGTTTAATCACTGGCTTGAGAAGGCACCGGGTATTAAATTTATTTACGGAACCGTAAAAGATTTCTTTGAAGCTTTTGCCGGCGAAAAGAAAAAATTTAACCGCCCCGTATTGGCTAATATTGATGATAATGATGTGTGGCGAGTGGGTTTTCTTACAAACGATGATGTAACCGATCTTGGTTTAAAAGAGTATGTAGCAGTGTATGTTCCCATGAGTTATTCTATTGCAGGTAATGTTTATTTAATACCGGCCAGCCGTATAAAATCTTTAGATTCACACATGACACCAACAGAGGCAATGAAATTTGCCATCAGCGGTGGTGTTACAAAAGTTGATGACGAATAAGAAATTGTTTTACTTTACACGATCTGATTTTTTTGAGTAATGAAGAAGTTATTAATCATCGCCTGTTTGCTGTTATGCTGGAAAAACGTTTTTTGCTGGGGTTTTTTCGGGCATAAAAAAATTAATTACCTCGCTGTATTTCTTTTGCCTCCGCAAATGATTTCTTTTTATAAAGAGAATATTCAATTCTTAAGTGATCATGCAGTGGACCCTGATATGCGCCGTTACGCAATACCCGAAGAAGGGCCACGGCACTATATTGATATTGATCATTATGGTAAATATCCTTATCCTGAATTACCACGTAATTACGACAGTGCTGTTGCAAAGTTTACCGCAGATACCATAAATGCGTATGGCATAGTACCATGGTGGGTGCAAACAATGTTGTGGCGTTTAACAACAGCATTCAAAGAAAAAAACCGGGCACGTATTTTAAAGTTGAGTGCAGAAATCGGGCACTATATTTCTGATGCTCATGTGCCATTGCATGCAAGTCATAATCATAACGGACAGTTTACGGGTCAAAACGGAATTCATGGTTTTTGGGAAAGTCGTATTCCGGAGCTTTTGGCTGATAAAGAATTTGATTTCTGGTTTGGTAAAGCTGAATACATTAAAAAGCCCGGCGATTTTATATGGGCCCGTGTGTTGGAGAGTGGCGCAGCTGCTGATACTGTTCTGACATTTGAAAAAGAACTCACACAATCTTATGCCAGTGATGCCAAGTATTCTTTTGAAAACAGAAACGGAAACATCATTCGCACTTACTCCACCGGGTTTACAAGAGCTTATAATGATAAATTGGGCGGTATGGTTGAAAGAAGAATGCGCCAAAGCATTTATGCTGTTGCAAGTTTTTGGTACACAGCATGGGTAAATGCAGGGCAGCCTGATTTAAAAAACCTCACCAATAAAAGTTTTTCTGCCGAAGATTTAAAAGAATTTGATGAGCTGCAAAACAACTGGAAAAAAGGGAAAATTATTGGCAGGGAACATGAATAAGAAATGCTTAACCTTCAATTCTTTTTATATCAGCTCCTAATTTTCTTAACCGTTCATCAATATACTGATAGCCTCTGTCAATCTGTTCAATATTTTGAATGATACTTTTACCTTCTGCACTCAATGCAGCAATAAGCAAAGCTTGTCCGGCACGGATATCAGGGCTGCTCATGGTAATCCCTCTTAATTTTTGCTCCCGTTCCAATCCAATGACAACAGCACGGTGCGGATCGCATAAAATAATTTGTGCACCCATATCAATAAGTTTGTCAACAAAAAATAACCGGCTTTCAAACATCTTTTGATGAATAAGCACACTGCCTCTTGCCTGTATAGCAGTTACTAAAACAATACTCAGCAAATCGGGTGTGAAGCCTGGCCAAGGATGATCGTAAATGGTGAGTACACCACCATCAAAGTAGCGTTGTATTTCATAAATTTCCTGTTCAGGAATATGAATATCATCTCCATTGAAATTCAGTTGAATGCCCAGTTGTTTAAATTTTTCCGGAATAATACCAAGGTGTTCAATAGCTGCATCTTTAATGGTGATATTACTTTGAGTCATTGCAGCAAGGCCAATGAATGATCCTATTTCAATCATATCAGGTAAAATGCGGTGTGAGGTTCCGCCCAGGTAATCAACACCTTCAATTGTAAGTAAGTTGCTACCCACGCCACTAATGCGTGCACCCATGCGGTTAAGCATATTACACAGTTGTTGCAGATAAGGCTCACATGCTGCATTATAAATTTGCGTAGTTCCGCTGGCCATGCTTGCAGCCATTACAATATTTGCTGTGCCTGTAACCGATGGTTCATCGAGCAGCATATTTACACCCTTCAACTGTGGAGCATTGAGATGAAAGAATCCATCTTCAGGATGATAATGAAACTCAGCGCCAAGTTTTTCAAAACCGATGATATGTGTATCTAATCTTCTTCTGCCAATTTTATCACCACCCGGTTTGGGTATAAATGCTTTTTTAAAACGTGCAAGCATGGGGCCTGCCAGCATTACACTTCCCCGGAGGCGACCGCTTTTCTTTTTATAAGTTTCGCTGTGCAAATAATCCACATCCACATCATCTGCCTGAAAGATGCAGGTATCACGTTGTGGTCGTTCAATCTTTACATTCATTTCGCCCAGCAGTTCAATCAACAGGTTTACGTCAATAATATCAGGAATATTGGCAATGGTTACTTTTTCATGCGTTAACAAAACAGCACTAATGATTTGCAGTGCTTCGTTTTTTGCACCTTGCGGTATTATTTCGCCATTTAATTTTTTCCCGCCCCGTACTTCAAAAGAGTGCATGTAAAGAGTTATTTTATTTAGAATTTTATGTTACTGTCTTGATGAAAAGGTTACTGATGCAAAGTAAAATAAAAAGGGCTCGCATTGCGAACCCTCAATAATAATATACTTGAATGATAGTTTAATACCTTTTCTTAAACTTTCCTCCACCGCCGCCACGGTTATCTCTTCCACCACCGCCACGATTATCTCTTCCACCGCCGCCACGTTGCTGAAAATGTTTATGACGTTTGCCACCGCCGCCACGGTTATCTCTGTAGTCATCACTTGGTCTGTATTGGCGAACAAAGGGCCTGGTATTAAATTCCAATTCACCTTTAGTAATGGCGCTTAGTTCACTTTGTATGGCATCATCCTGTACATTTTCTTTATGCCAGTTGTTATATGAAAGCTTCATGTAATACGCAATGGCATTTGCAAAGCCCTGTTTCTTTTCAGGATTTTCTTCACTCAATGCTTTGTTGATTACCATTTCAATATTCTTACCAAGATGATTGAATTTGGGGTAACGTTTTGGATAGTTTAACCGCTGCGGTTTTGCCTTTAATGTTTCTCTTGTGGGTATAGGATAGGGGCTGTCAACATCCAGTTTGAAATCGGAGATTAAAAACAGGTGATCCCATAACTTATGACGAAAGTCTTCAACATTTTTTAAGTGCGGGTTCAGGAAACCCATCAGTTCAATTACTACCTGTGCCTGTTCCTGACGTTTTTTACGATCTTCAATGGTTAAAATGTGATCAACCATTTTTTGAATATGTCTTCCATATTCCCGAATGCTTAATGCTGCTCTTGTTGTATTATATTCCATAACTGAAAAAGCAAATGTAAGCAACCTGTTTCATAAAAAAGAACTGCCCCAAAAAGGGGCAGCTTTTGTTATCGGAACAGGTAAGCAAAAAGCGGGTTATTATTTTTTAATCAATTTTTCTGTATTTATTTCACTTCCGTCCATTACCTGCAGCAAGTACATACCGCTGCTGAGGTTGCCTGCATCAATACGGTTGGCTCCGTTGTTAAGACGTCCGCTGCCATACATGCGGCCATTAACATCCAGTAATCTCCAGTTGTAATTTCCATTACTGTTTACTACAATACTGTTGGTGTTAATGAAGTTGGTTGTGATATTATATTTTTTGATTCCGTTTACTGCACGCAGGTTCACAATATTAGAATAGTATTTTAATTGTGAAGCGGTTACTACAAGCAGGCGGTAAAACAGTGTTGTTTTTTCAAACGGCTGGTACACAAACTTGCGCAGGTTGCCGTTTACATCCTGTAAAGGAGTAAAGTTTCTTCCGTCAGTTGATACTTCAACTGAAATATTATCAATTGGCTCATCGGCAATAATGTTCCAGTCCAGTTCATGTTTTTCACTCACAACTCTTGCACTTAATTGCAAATCATATATAGGAAGCGTTGAACCAGCCTGAATTGTGCCACTGAGTGTATAGTTCCCCAGCATTCCGTAATTGGATACATTGGTATTGCTTGTATTGGTAACACGAATAAAATATGTGCCCTGGTTTAAATTACTGTCTATAATAGCTTGAACTGATGTAGTAGGATTATAGGATCTGATGAGGTTGCCATTACTTGCCAGCAATGAAATCTGAATATCAATATTAGCAGATTGGTAACCGCTGGATAAGTTATAAGGAACGGCATTTAATACAAAACGAGCATTTGCACTAAGATTGAAACGGAAAACATCAACATCATTTGTTGCATTGATAAATCCTGTTGTACTGTAGTTTGAACCGGTGATTTGAACTGTAGCAGCTTGAGCGTTATTATTTCCAACATCATCATTTCGGAACCCAACACCTGTATTACCTGCAATAATTGCAAGATCATCCTGGTTGGTTGTACAGCTTAAAGAAGTACCGTTGTGCCATAAAGAAAGGTTGCGGCTGTAGCTGTTGCCCATAATAGGGGCCCAGCCAATTTCACCACTGCCTGAACCGGGGTTATACTCTGTGGTTAATCCGCAAGTTGCGTTGTATAATTTTTGGTGATCAAGGCCCAGAGTATGTCCTGCTTCATGTGAAGTTGCTTCTGCAACACGCTTGGCGTTTACATTAGGATCAGCATTTGTTGACAGCAAATTTGAAAACACAAAGCCTGGAACATCCTGTGTCCAGCGGAAAGAGGGATTATAAGCAACACCCCCTGCATTACCATACCACTGGCTGTATTCGGTAATGATAATACGTTGCCTGCGGCCTGGAGTTGCAGCAAAGAATACAGTTGAATCAGTTGTAACGTTCAGATTGAATGGCCTGAAATCTTCTGCCACCTGGTTAAAAACTCTTGTAATTTGAGTGCTTGTTAAATTGGCAGGGGTAGCATAAAACGGAATAGTGGTCCAATATGGAGAACTTACTGTTTGTCCGTCAAAATCAAGAAAGATTGTGGCGGAAGCCTGCGGGAAACTGTTGAGCTTGGGTACCTGTGCTTTTACTTCAAGAACAGAGAAAAGCAGTATACTCAGGCTTAAAGCAGAGATATAGAGTTTCATGGGATTGGATTTTAGTTTTTAGTTTACGGTT
>JBKCJY010000130.1:0-1788 GCA_046301455.1 Chitinophagaceae bacterium
TACATTGTAGTGAAAGGTTCCCAGTATTTTAAATCCATTTCGTAAATAATAATTTACCGCCTTTTGATTGGTTGTTTGTACCCCGCCCCATAAAATCATTCTGTTGACTTTTGTTTTTGCTTTGAGCTCAGAGAGTATGAATTGAAACAGTTGATTACCAAGCCCGCTGCTTTGCCAATCATCTGCTACTGAAGGAGCAAAAGTGCAATCTGTTTCATGTTTGAGTTGTAAACCATAAGATTGTAAACGATCAGCATCATGTTCCAGATAACCAAGTTTAATTATAGCATAGGCAACAATTCTGTTGCTACTCATATCAATTGCAATAAAGCCCCGATGATTATTGTTGCTGAATAAATCAGCAATGGTTTGTTTATCAAACTTATGAGGACCAAAGCGGTTTTTTGTAACATCGCTCAACAGTTGCAGATAGGTGAACAGATTATCAAAGTCAGCTTTAGTTACGCTACGCAACAGAACCTGTTTGTTGTTTTTTGTTTGGACTATCATTTTAAAGTCTTATACGATAATTATTTCAATTATTTAGTCTGTGTAGATTCCAAGCGATAAAGAGAGTGGGGTGAGCTTCACCCACCCCACTCTCTTTATCTTAAATATTCATACTGCAACATTTTACTTAAAAACTTCAACCTACAACCCACCGCCCCCACTTGCACATGCTATGATGTGTGCGACGCAAGGAACGATGCCACTTGCACATTTGCTAGTAACAAAAATTATATTGCTCTTTTTCTCTTAACCTCTTTGTTACAGTTATCCAGCAATCGTCGTCAGCAATTCCGTCTTCGGCAGTTCTGCATTACGCATAGCTATACTGCGTACAGCGTTGGCTGTTACTTCAGCAAATGCATTTTTAGTAATGGCATCATCGGTTACCATTACGGGCTTTCCATTATCACCACCTTCACGTATGCTTTGCACAATCGGTATTTGCCCAAGGAAGTTGAGTTCAAATTCTTCGGCCAAGCGCTTGCCGCCATCTTTACCAAAAATGTAATACTTGTTATTGGGCAACTCTGCGGGAGTGAAATAAGCCATATTTTCCACCAAACCAATAATGGGCACTTTAATTTGTGTTTGTCCAAACATGGCAACGGCTTTCTTGGCATCTGCCAGTGCAATATCCTGTGGTGTGGTTACAACAATGGCACCTGTTACGGGCACAGTTTGAACAAGGGTTAAATGGATGTCGCCGGTGCCGGGCGGCATATCAATGATGAGGTAATCCAGTTCGCCCCAAGCCACATCGGTTACAAACTGTTTAATGGCGCTACTGGCCATGGGCCCACGCCACACAATGGCATCTTTTTCATTCACCAGCAACCCGATGCTCATAAACTGGATGCCATATTTTTCCATGGGCACAATCATGCCTTTACCATTAACATCCGTCATGCGGGGGCGTTCGCCACGCACGCCAAACATAATGGGTACGCTGGGGCCATAAATGTCTGCATCCATCAAACCAACCTTTGCTCCGCTTTGTGCCAGTGCTATTGCAAGATTGGCGCTCACAGTGCTCTTGCCCACGCCGCCCTTACCACTAACTACAGCAATTATATTTTTTACCTGCGGCAACACTGATTTCGGGTCTTTACGGTTGCTGCTGGTATTGGAGGTGAAGTTTACCTTAACATTGGCCTCTTTGTTTACGAGAAGCTTTACGGCGTTGGTGCTGGCAGTTCCCATCATATCCTTCATGGGACAAGCTGGTGTTGTAAGCACAATAGTAAATGACACATCGTTACCGTTGATTTCCAGATCCTG
>JBKCJY010000131.1:0-2934 GCA_046301455.1 Chitinophagaceae bacterium
GCCCAAACCACCAATAACATTATGTTCTTCTGCCGTAACCGCACATTTAGTTTTACGGATAGATGCCAGCACTGCAGCTTCATCAAGTGGTTTGATGGTGTGTATATTGATCACTTCAACTGAAATTCCTTTTTCTTCCAATGCAATTCCAGCCTGTACTGCATTCCACACCATGTGGCCACAAGCAAAAATGGAAACATCTGCACCATCGCTCAGCTTTTGTGCTTTGCCAATTACAAATTCGTCTTCAGGGTTTGTAAAAATGGGCCATACAGGTCGGCCGAAACGCAGGTACACCGGTCCTTCATAATCTGCAATGGCCATGGTAGCCTGTTTGGTTTGGTTATAGTCAGCAGGGACAATTACCGTCATGCCAGGGAGCATTTTCATCAATCCTATATCCTCCAGAATTTGATGGGTTGCACCATCTTCACCCAAAGTAAGACCAGCATGACTGGCACAAATTTTTACATTCTTTCCACTGTAGGCAATGCTCTGACGAATTTGATCATATACACGGCCTGTACTGAAGTTGGCAAATGTTGTAGTGTAAGGAATTTTACCGCCAATGGTGAGGCCGGCAGCAACGCCCATCATATTGGCTTCAGATATACCGCATTGAATAAAACGATCCGGAAACTCTTTCATAAACTGGTTGAGTTTGAGAGAGCCTGCTAAATCAGCCGTAAGAGCCACAATGTTTTCATTGTTGCGGGCAGCTTCTGCAATACCATCACCAAAACCGCTGCGAGTATCTTTATTGCCAGTAACCTGAATGTCTTTTAATGCCATTTTAAATTGAAGTTAAAGGGGATGTAAAAATTTGCTGCAAAGAAAAGGGAAAGTTTTGAGTTGAAAGGAACTGAATGCAGCAAGTAACTCACAGGAAAGTCACAGTTATTTTTAATTCAAATCTCCCTTCTGCCCTTCAAACAAACTCGCATCATCTTTGAGTTGAAGTTCCCACTGCCAGGCTGTACGCATCATTTCATCTAAATCTAATTTTGCTTCCCAGCCCAAATAGGTTTTGGCTTTATCATTATTTGCATAAATAGCAACCACATCACCACTCCGGCGTGGACCTATCTTGTAATTGAGTTTTGTTTCACTCACTTTTTCAAATGCTTTGATTGCTTCCAAAACCGTTACTCCATTTCCTGAACCAAGGTTATAAACTTCGCAGGGAGAAAAGTTTTTAAGGCTGATGAGATAATCCAATGCCAGTGTATGTGCATGTGCCAAATCGCACACATGTATAAAATCTCTTACACAGGAACCATCTCTTGTGGGATAATCATTGCCAAACACGGTAAGCTGTGGCAGTTTTCCAATGGCTGTTTGTGTAATAGCAGGCACAAGATTTTGTGGTTTACCAATGGGTAACTCTCCAATGAAACCACTTGGATGTGCACCTACCGGATTAAAATATCTTAGGAGTACAGCAGTTGAAACACTGTGCTTAAATGTTTCGCTTACAATTTGCTCACCCATTTGTTTGGTATAACCATACGGACTTTCAGCAGGCTTGGGAGGTGTTTCTTCTGTTACAGGGATTACATCAGGGTTACCATAAACAGTACATGATGATGAGAAAACAAAATGCGGAATTTTAAATTCATCTACACACTTCAGCAAATTAATGAGTGACATTAAATTGTTTTCAAAATACAACAATGGCTGCTCTACACTTTCTCCAACCGCTTTGTAAGCAGCAAAATGAATAACACCTGCTATATCGGCATTCTCCTGTATCACCGCATAGGTATCATCATAGTTACACAAATCAACTTTATAATTTTTAATTTCTTTTCCAACAATCTTTTCAACGCCATCCAGTATTCTTGGAGTAGAGCGTGAATTATTGTCAATGGAAATAACATCATAACCATGTTGCACTAAATCAACAATCGTGTGTGAACCAATATAACCGCACCCGCCTGTAACTAAGATTTTTTTCATGTGTTCATTTTATTGCGTTTTAGCCACATAGTATATCCATAAAACTTATCATCGACGTTGATTAAAAAATAACTCAATCATTTTTATGGGTATTTCATGCTGTTATCACAGGTGAGAAATTTATTTTTGATTGATGAGATTCATTAAGTATTGTCCGTAACCGCTTTTCAAAAGTGGCTGAGCCAATTCTTTTAATTGTTCAGTAGTGATAAAACCTTTGCGCCATGCGATTTCTTCAATGCATGCAATTTTAATTCCCTGCCGTTGCTCAATTACCTGTACAAACTGTGATGCCTGCATGAGTGAATCAAATGTTCCTGTATCCAACCATGCTGTGCCTCTGTCTAAAATAGAAACTTTGAGTTTACCTCTTTTCAAATACTCTTTGTTTACATCTGTAATTTCATATTCACCCCGTGGGCTTGGTTGCAGGTTTTTTGCAATCTCAACCACATCATTATCATAAAAATATAAACCGGGAACAGCGTAATTGCTTTTTGGATTTGTTGGTTTTTCTTCAATACTCAACACGTTATTGTCTTTGTCAAATTCAACAACTCCATAACGTTCAGGATCGCTTACATGATAAGCATAAATAATTCCTCCTTCAGGATTGGTATTGTTACTAAGCAATGTGCCTAAACCTGCGCCGTAAAAAATATTATCACCCAGTACCAATGCTACTTTATCAGTACCAATAAAATCTTTACCAATTACAAAAGCCTGCGCCAATCCATTGGGTACAGCCTGTTCAGCATAACTGAACTCAACCCCAAGATTTTTTCCATCACCCAACAATCTTTTGAAATGCGGTAAATCATGTGGTGTGGAAATGATCAGAATTTCTTTAATACCTGCCATCATTAAAATGCTGAGCGGATAATAAATCATCGGCTTATCATAAATGGGCATGATTTGTTTGCTGATGGCAAACGTAATTGGATGCAATCTTGTACCGGAGCCGCCTGCAAGGAT
>JBKCJY010000132.1:0-11911 GCA_046301455.1 Chitinophagaceae bacterium
ATATGTGAAGATTTAGACTCTCATATGATGCCACTTGAAGAAAAGCCCCGAACCACTGTTTTCTGAATCCTCCTTTAGCTTTTCTTAATGGCGGCGCAAAGGTAGGGTTTTAAAGGAAGATAAACAGCATTCTATTTAAAAAGATTGAAAACAAAAATCCCCCTGTTTTACACAGAGGGATTATATAATGTAAGTTCATTTATCTTACTTAAAGTGTGCAAACGCTTTATTCGCTTCAGCCATACGGTGTGTATCTTCTTTCTTTTTGAAAGCACCACCTTCACCTTTGCTTGCTGCTACAATTTCATTGGCAAGTTTATCAGCCATGCTACGTCCGTTTCTTTCACGGCTGTAACGAATCAACCATTTCATGCTCAATGAAAGTTTGCGCTCTGTACGCACTTCCTGTGGAATCTGGAAAGTAGCACCACCAATACGGCGACTGCGAACCTCAACAGCAGGGGTTACATTTACAATGGCTTTTTTCCAAACTTCATAGCCATTTTCACCTGTTTGCTTGGCAACTTTTTCTACTGCATCATAAAAAATAGTATAAGCAGTACTTTTTTTACCCTGCCACATCAGGTTGTTTACAAAACGGCTCACCATTACGTCGTTAAACTTTGGGTCTGGAGCCAGAGCAATCTTTTTAGGTTTCGACTTCCTCATTACTTGTTATTTTTTGTCCCCCCTGAGGGGATTGGAAATTTATTTTTTAGCTTTTTCTTTCTTAGTTCCGTATTTAGAACGGCTCTTTTTACGGTCTTTTACACCAGCAGTATCCAATGAACCACGAACAATATGGTAACGAACACCGGGGAGATCTTTAACACGACCGCCACGAACCAATACAATTGAGTGTTCCTGGAGGTTATGCCCTTCTCCTGGGATATAGGCAATTACCTCTACTTTATTAGTTAAACGTACTTTAGCTACTTTGCGAAGCGCTGAGTTTGGTTTTTTCGGTGTAGTAGTGTACACACGGGTACATACACCACGACGAAACGGGCAACTATCCAATGCACGGGATTTACTCTTAGCCCTGATAATGTCTCTTCCTTTTCTTACTAATTGCTGAATTGTAGGCATTCGTGACCTTTTAATTTTTGGACGGCAAAGGTAGGAGCTTCATCCTTAATAACAAAAACTTTGACCTTTTTTCTCCTGTATTTTTAGAAAAAGGCAGCGAAAAAATGTGGAAATAATCTTGACAAAGGCACAATTTTTTAATTAATAACTTAGTTTTACTGAAATATCCAGGAAACCAAATGCCATCCATGAAAGGAACCTCCTTTAACCTATCGCTGCAAAGTGAATTTAAAAGATTTACATTCTCTTTAATTCTCATGCTTTTTTGCTTTACGGCAAAGGCACAACTACCTCAGCCGGCATTTACCGCCACCCCCCTTTCAGGTTGTGCTCCATTACAGGTTCAGTTTACCGATCAATCTACGAATGCCACAGCATGGCAATGGGATCTTGGAAATGGTGTAACCTCCAATCAACAGAACCCTTCAACTTTCTATACTGACCCCGGTTTGTATACTGTAAAACTTACGGTTACTAATGCCAATGGATCACAAACCCTTTCAAAAACAAATTATATAAACGTTTCTGCACCGCCTACAGTTGATTTTTCTTCCAATATTACAACAGGATGTTTCCCATTAAGAGCCCAATTTAGCGACCTTAGTGCACCTGGCAGCGGATCAATAACTAGCTGGAATTGGTCATTTGGAAACGGAGCTACATCAACACAGCAAAATCCATCATATATATACACTCAGAGCGGAACTTTTTTTGTGAGTCTCACTGTTACCAACTCAGCAGGATGTACAAAAACAATGGTAAAGCCTGCATACATTTCAGTTTCAAATGGAGTAAAAGCAGATTTTAATATTTCTGCTCCGGTAAACTGTAAGCCCCCTGAAACACTCAGCTTTCAAAACCTATCCACAGGTCCGGGAACATTAACCTATCAATGGGACTTTGGTGATGGCGGAAATTCAACTTCCTTAAATCCAACTCACAATTATTTAACAGCCGGGCCTTTTACTGTAAAACTTATAACAACCAGTTCAGATGGATGTATTGATACAATTACTAAAAGCAATGCTGTACAATTAAATAACTATCAAACACAGATCAATGCCCCATCAACCGGGTGTATTAATGACCCTATCAGTTTTATTAATCAATCAACCCCTGCACCAGTAAGTTCTGTTTGGACCTTTGGTGATGCAACCTCATCTTCACTTATTAATCCGATTAAAATTTATACTTCTACCGGTAACTATACGGTTAAAGTCATCAACCGATATACTAACTGTGTTGATTCTGCTACACATGCAATTACTATCAACCCAAAACCAACTGCTGCATTCACAAGTACAGATTCTATTTCCTGTAAAGCCCCGCATACTGTAAACTTTCAAAATCAATCAACCGGAGCAGTTAGCTGGAGTTGGAATTTCGGTGATGGAGGAACTTCATTAGCACAAAACCCATCACATACATATACAGCAATAGGCAGTTATACAGTTAGACTAATTATTACAAACAGTTTTGGCTGCACTGACACAATCATTAAAACAAACTTTGTACGTATTGAGAAGCCTGTGTTCAACCCTAAAATTCTACCTTTTGAAGGGTGCAGCATGCTCAATGTAAACTTTACGGCTAATACAACAGCTGTTGATTCAATCGCAACATGGTTTTGGGATTTTGGGAATGGGAATACTTCTTCAATCAGAAACCCTTCCAACGTTTTTGACTCAGGAACCTATAATATTAAGCTTAGAGTAATAACTGTTCTAGGCTGTACAGAAGAAATAATCATTAATAATGCTGTACGGGTAGGAACAAAACCCATTCCGGATTTTGATGCAAGCCCATTGAATGTTTGTGCGTTTGCGGATGTACAATTCAATGACCGCTCAACAGGAAATCCCGATCAGTGGTTCTGGTCTTTTGGTGATGGCGCAACTTCCCCAGTAAAAAATCCAATTTATGCCTATTCTGATACTGGTAAATTTACAATCAAATTAGTTGTATATAACAACCGCTGCGCTGATTCACTTACTCGTACCGATTATATTATTTCAAAACCAACAGTGTCTAAATTTAAATACAAAGTGAATTGTACTGTAAGTAAAAAACAGGTCCTGTTTACTGATGAATCAATAATACCCAAATCATGGTTATGGGATTTTGGAGATGGAAATACTTCAACCGCTGCAAACCCCGTACATACATTTGCAAGCTTAGGGATTTATACAGTTAAACTTACTGTTACTAATGGTTCTTGCTCCCATACAAGCACCCAAATTATAAATCTTGTTGACCCGCAGCCGGATTTTACAGCTTTAACTACTACCGTTTGCCGAAAATACGAACCAGTAGAATTTACAAACACATCAACCAATAGTCCAAATATCATACTTTATTCATGGAATTTTGGTGATGGTAATACTTCCAATCAGCAAAACCCGCAGCATATTTATCAAAATGCAGGTTCTTTTAACGTTACACTCAGCACTACGGATATTAATGGTTGTGTGAATATGATTACTAAAAATAATTTTATAAGAGTAAACGGACCGGTAGCAGGTTTTACAATTCCCAACAATCAAAACTGTATCCGCTCAAACATAAACTTTACAAATACTATCATACCGGATGGCATTAATGCGGTTAACAATATTGTATGGAATATGGGCAATGGAGATGTTTTTCCATCTCTTAGTAATCCATTTACTTATACTTACACATCAGGCGGAACATTTTCAGTAACACAAACGGTAAAAGATGCGGCAGGATGTACTGATATTTTTACATTAACAACCGTTACAATCCTTGATCCTAAAGTAAAGTTTGCAGTAGATACACCTTCCTGCCCCGGCGCTTTGCTTGCATTCAACAATCAATCAACAGGCGCCACAGGCTCTCAAACCTACAAATGGATTTTAAGCGATGGTTTTACTTCAACTTCTGCAAATATCAATCATGCATTTGCAACTGTTGGCAACTATACTGCAAAACTGATCTTAACAGAACCCATCGGCTGTAAAGATTCAAGTCAGCAAACAATAAGAATCGCACAGCCCAAAGCTTCTTTCACAGTTAACGACAGCATTAGCATTTGCCAGCCCTTTGAAGCAAAGTTTGCAAGTACAAGTACATTCATTAACAACTTAAGCTGGTCGTTTGGAGATGGAAATACATCTTCAGGAAATATTAGTCCAAATAATTTTTACATCACTCCCGGTCAATACAATGTAAAGTTATTGGTAACATCACCCGGCGGATGTACTGACAGTGCATTTATCAATATGAGATTGGGCAGGGATACAGGCACACTCAATTATTCTCCGCTTGCAGGTTGTGCACCCATCAACGTTTCATTGCAAACAAGAACTGATGTGCCCTTATCATATACATGGGATTTGGGTGATGGAAATTTAATTACAACAACTGACTCTAACAGAACACATAGTTATCTCGCAGGATTTTATGTTCCAAAAGTGATTATTCGTGACCGTCTTGGCTGCTTTGGAATTATTGAAGGTATTGACACCATTAAAGCATTTGGATCAAGACCTAATTTTGGTGCAAACCGTTTTTTATTTTGTGATAGCGGCACTGTTCAATTTTCTGATTCAACGGTAACACCTGATGTAATTACAAATTATCAATGGAACTTTGGGGATGGAAATACTTCTACTGCAAAAAATCCAAGTCATAAATACACAGCCCCTGGACATTATACAGTAACACTTACGATCAATACAATTACAGGATGTGTAAACAGCAAAACAAAACCACTTTACATAAAAGTAGTTCCTACCCCACAGGCAAGTATTACAGGTGCAACGAGCTCATGCGTACCTGCAAATTTTGCACTTCGGGGTAACTGGCTCAATCCTGATACTGCTGCTGTTACTTGGCTATGGGATATTGACGGACAAATTTATAATGTACAAAATCCGCCTGGCATTAACCGACCCACTGCTGATACTGTTTTTGCACAATTAATTTTAACCAACAGCAGCGGATGTAAAGACACTGTAACAGATATTGCAATTGCAAGACCATTACCCACCGTTGTAGCAGGTAATGATACTACAATTTGCCTTGGCACATTTGCCACATTAAATCCTGCTGGTGCGGCAAGTTATGCCTGGACGCCTTCAACTTATCTCAACTGTACGAATTGTACAAATCCAAATGCATCGGCTACAGATCCTATTCAATACACTGTTACTGGCACTTCAGCATTTGGATGTACAAATAAAGACAGCATTATTGTAAGAGTTAAAAAACCTTTCCGTATTACAGCATCACCGGGTGATACTATTTGTATTGGTGATACCTACCGGATGTTTGCCGGCGGTGCTGAAAATTATTTATGGTCGCCTCCCAACAATTTAACAAGTATAAATACACAAGCAACAACAGCATCACCTACCGCTACAACTATTTATAAAATCGTTGGTTATGACAGCTTGAATTGCTTCCGTGATTCATTACTGGTGCCCGTTGTTGTTTATAATTATCCTGTAATAGGATTGAAAGATACCACCCTCCGCAGCGGTGATACAATACGACTCGATCCACGATTTTCAACTGATGTAACCAATGCACTCTGGCTCAACAATTATAATCTTTCCTGCACCAATTGTTTAATTCCATTAGCATGGCCTTTAAAAACTACAACGTATAAAGTACGTGCAGTAAACCTTGGAGGTTGTGAAACAACAAGAAATATCAAAGTAAATGTTACCTGCGGCCGTGAAAATATCTTTGTACCCAATGCGTTTACACCCGATGGCAATAACCTCAATGATAAGTTTACAATTCTTGGTAAAGGATTGCAAACAATAATGTACATGCGCATTTACAACCACTGGGGAAATTTAGTTTTTGAAAAAACTTATTTTGATGCAAACAATTCTTCACTTGGTTGGGATGGAAAAATAAAAGGCCAATCTGCAACTCCCGGGCTATACAAATACAGTGCACAGGTATTATGTGGCGATGGAGGTATTATACCTGTAAATGGAAGTGTATATCTTATCAGATAATAATAAAAGACGATTCGTTTTTATGAATCGTCTTTTACAGTAATAAATACTACATTAAATTTTATAGAACCATTCAAATACATCTGCTTACTTTCTTAGGCAGCAAGGTCTATTTCAAGGGACTTCCCACACAACGGAAATAAGACTTTTTTTTGTTATTTTTCCTTTCCCCGTGTTCTCGGTAAAAAACACTTCTTCTTAATTTGTCTGTTTTTGTGAAAACTTCTTTCTGCTAACCTATTGATATAAACTTCATAGCTGCTCCCACTTTGCTCCCTATTTGCCTCCGGTTTGCGTCCAGTCTACGTCCACCTTAACTCCCCTGTTTGTGCAAAAGTGTTCCCTTTTGATCCGTTGTGTTCCGTTATGTTCCGTTATGTTCCATTACGTGCCGTTTCGTTCCGTTATGTTCCGTTTTGTGCCCTTTTGGGAAACCATTTATGCGTACCACTATACCTTGCAGACTTACCATAACTCTTAGTTATGACACAAAGCATACAATGAGAACTGTAAACGATAATTTTAGCTTCACAAAAAAGCGGCTCATTGCTGAGCCGCTTTTACATATTCCATCTCATTCATTAAATCTTATACAACCACTCATACACATCTGCTTCTTTACCTTCACGTATATCAGTGAGCCTTCGTTTTACTTCAGTTGAAATTGTATAGTTTTCAGTATCAAAAAACATTTGATAATCTTTATAGCGCAATTCTTTTACATAAGAAATAGTAGCAGCAGTACCGGTTCCAAATACTTCTTTTAATGTACCTGCTTTGTGTGCTTCAATCACTTCATCAATACTGATGTGTCGCTCTTCAACAGTTAAACCCATATCCTTCAGTAATTGCATTACACTGTCTCTTGTTACACCTGCAAGAATGGTTCCTTCTTTCAAATCAGGAGTAATTGCAGTGTTACCAATAATTACAAACCCATTCATTACACCAAACTCCTGCAGGTATTTGTGTTCTAATGCATCAGTCCACAACACCTGATCGTAGCCTTTCGCTCTTGCCTGTGCAGTAGGATACATAGCACCTGCATAATTGCCTGCGGCTTTTGCATAACCAACACCACCAGGTACTGCACGTACATATTGTTCTTCAACATAAATTTTTATGGGTGTATTGTAATAAGGCCCTGCCGGACTCAAAATAATCATGAACTTATAATTTTCACTCGGCCTCACTCCTATTACTTCATCCGTTGCAATCATAAATGGCCGGATGTATAAAGAATGATCTTTACGCTGGGGAATCCAGCTTTTATCCAGCTCAATCAGTTTGCGCATGCCTTCCATAAAAATTTCTTCGGGCACATGCGGCATTTGCATACGCTCGGCAGAAATATTAAACCGTTTGAAATTATCATGTGGGCGGAAAATAAAAGCATCGCCATTTTCATGTTTAAATGCTTTGATGCCTTCAAAAATTGACTGGCCATAATGCCATGCAGCATTGGATGGCGACACCAGTAAAGGCTGGTAAGGCTTTATTTCAGCAACTTTCCATTCACCGTTTTCATAATCCGCTTCCAGCATGTGATCAGAAAAATATTTACCAAAGGGTATGTTTTCAAGTTCCAGGCTGTTGAGCTTACTGGTTTCAGCTTTTGATACGGTTATCCCGGCTGTAGTCGTCATACTTCGTTATTTTTGGCAAAGAAACGAAAATACTACCAACTGTTAATCAAGTAATTCACAAACGGATGGATTTAAACGGACTCAAATTTACTCCCTCACAACTGGCTGAGCTCTATGGCCAATCGATAACTATTACTGAACCACAGCATTTATCGAAAACAGTTACACAAAAAGAGAAAGCTACCCCTGCAGAAAAAAACATCCCCTATAAAGGCAAAAACAAAAAAGGAATGTTATGGGTGGTACATGAGCCTGAGCAAGCATATCTAAGTGATGATGATTTTGATTTTCTTTCGCAAATTATTACTGCGTGTAAAATGAATATGGACGATGTGGCACTCATTAATGCAGCAACAAAGGATTTTACAATTGCAGAGGCAGCAGATCAATTAAAACCCGCCACCATTATACTTTGCGGTGTACCGCATTCACTTCTACCTGTAGCAGTTGATGAATACATTCTTTACCCCCATCAAAAAAGAAATTATTTTATTTGCGACAGTTTGCAGGCATTGCGAAATGATAAAGTGATGAAATCAAAATTGTGGTCTGTATTGAAAGAAATTTTAGCACTTTAACCAATGCATCAACTCATACTGGCAACAGCCAACATACATAAGGCAAAGGAAATACAATCATTACTGCCTGATGGTTTTGAAGTCATGACCATGAAAGAAGCTGGTATTGATTTGGATATTCCTGAACCTTTCGAAACACTGGAGGAAAACTCAGCCACCAAAGCCAATACCATTTATTTACTCACTGGTCAGGATTGTTTTGCTGAGGATACAGGGCTTGAAGTAGAAGCATTGAATGGTGCGCCGGGTGTAAGAAGTGCACGCTTTGCAGGTGAACCAAGAAGCGATCAAAACAATTTCAAAAAATTATTGAACGATTTAAAAAAACATACCAACAGACAGGCACAATTCAGAACCGTTATGACATTGTATTGGGATGGAAAAGAATATCAGTTTGAAGGTGTATGCAAAGGCACTATTATTGATAAGCCAAAAGGAACTGAAGGCTTTGGTTATGATCCTGTGTTTATTCCTGATGGCAGTAACCATACCTTTGCTGAAATGGAATTGCAGGAGAAAAACAAATTCAGCCACCGCAAAAAAGCGTTGACGCAAATGATTGACTTTTTAAATACCGCAATAAGCGACTAAAATTTATATGCTGAGCAACCAAAACATTGAAGATACCGACTTGATAAGCGGGTGCCTTGCTGGCAACCGACGCTCTCAAAAAGAATTGTACGACAAATACAGTGGCAAGATGTATGCAGTATGTATGCGTTACATGGGCAATGCGGATGATGCACAGGATATACTACAGGATGGCTTTATAAAAGTTTATAAAAACTTAGACAAGTTCCGTGGTGAAGGAAGTTTTGAAGGATGGATGCGCCGTATTATGGCCAATACAGCCATTGAGCAGTTAAGAAAGATGAAACTTAATTTTTCTACTGCTGATAAAGAAGAGCAACTGGAGTACAAAGCACCCGGAGCCGTTGATAAACTTAGTGAAAAAGACCTGCTCAAAATTGTAAGTGAACTTTCGCCTGGCTACCGCACAGTGTTTAACATGTATGTGGTGGAGGGCTACGGACATAAAGATATTGCAGACATCATGGGCATCAGTGAGGGCACCAGCAAATCACAACTTGCAAGAGCAAGAATTATATTACAGGAAAAAGTAAAAGCATTGAAATAGAAGAGTGATGAATGATCAGCAACTACAGCAATTATTAACCTCAGCAAGTTTGCCGGCTCCGCAAATTGTCTGGACAAACATTAATGCTTTGCTGGATGAAGAAACACATGATACTAGCCTTCAAACAAAAATTCAATCTGCTGAACTTGAAGCACCATCTTTTGCCTGGAATGAAATTGAAACAGAATTGAATGCATTTGCAAATGAAAAAATATTTGTTCAAACTCTTGATGCATCTGAAATAACGCCACCCCCTTTTGTTTGGGAAAAAATCGAAACTACACTTACAAAAGAGGATGATGCAGCCGTTGCTTCTAAATTAATAACAGCACAATTAGAAGCACCTGCAAAAAGCTGGAAATTAATTGAAGAACAACTTCAGCCAACAGCCAAAGTTATACCCATAACAAAACGTTTAGTACCTTTTTATCAACTGGCAGCAGCGGCTGTAATTGTGAGTCTGCTTGCATGGGGCGCCTTTCAATTGATTGGGAATATGAATGAACAGGGATTGATTGCAGTTGACGAACCCAAACAACAACCATTAACTCCAAAAGTTGATTCCAATACGCAACAAACAGTTAAAGCAGAAGTAACTGATAAAACAACCGCTCCTGCTATTGCAAAAAATCAACCTACATCAAATAACAACAGCACTGTATTTGCACATGAAAAACCTGTTGTTAAAAAAACAAAGTTTGCTGAAACAAATTACTTGCTGGTATTGAATGATAAAGGCGAATTGGTTCGTGTTTCAAAAAAACTAAGCACGATGGACTGTGCCAAAACCGGTGAAATACCTGTAGATGCTGTTACAGCTTTGCAGGCAAAGGATTGCGAAGACAAGATTAAAAGACTGCAAGAGCGTATAGCCACTTCTATTATGGGTGCGGTGTTTGATCCCATGACTATTTCAACTTCTGCTGAAAAATAGCAACTGGTTTGTATTTTGCATACAAATCAACTTCATGAGCCGTATTAAACTTCAGATGCCTGAGCATTACAATTTCAGTACAAGTATTCCCATTCGTATTTCTGACATTAACTATGGCAATCATGTGGGCAATGATGCCGTGCTTTCATTGATCCATGAAGCAAGAGTTCAGTTTTTAGCAGCTCGTGGATTTACAGAATTAAACTCTGGTGGTGTGGGTTTAATTATGAGCGATGCAGGTATTGAATTTAAAAAAGAAATTTTTTATGGTGATGTTGTTACAGCATTTGTTACAGCAACGAATTTCAGTTCCATTGGTTTTGATTTGTATTACAAACTCCAAACAAATGAAAAAGCAGCGGTACTTGCAAAAACGGCTATGATTTGTTACGATTATGAAAAGAAAAAAATTGCACAGGTGCCGGAGATCGTTCGGGAAAAACTGAATGCATAATAGCTACTTCATCGCCTTTATCTCCTCCAGCAACTTTCCTGCATAGCTGCTGTTCATTAAAGAAAGCTCATTGTATTTTTTCACAGCATCTGCTTTGCTGTTTAGGCGAACAAAAGAAAGTCCGAGATAATACAAGGTAGTTTCAACTTTTGGATTTAAACGATTGGCTAAATTTAAATTACCGATAGCCATAGAATACATCTTAATAGAGTAATAAGAATAGCCAATCTCAGCATAAGCCCCGGCATCTGATGAATCTATCTGGATAGCCTTCTGCAATTGAGGAATGGCTTTATCAAATTGTTTGGTTTCATTGTAACACCAGCCAATATCATTTAATGCTTTTGTGTTGCTCGGCTTCAATTCAAGCACTTTTAAAAGAACAGGAATAGCTTCGGAACATTTGCGTTCTTTCTTTAATGCAAGTGCTTTGTTATAAAGCTCCGTTGCATCGCCCTGCGCTATCAATTGAAAAAAGCATCCAAGAAAAAAAAGTATCAGAAAAAAGTATTTCATATTTAATTCAATTCAAAACTACTAACTATTGACATACGACTAACGACTATCGGTTTTATCCAACCATATTTCCCAAGCTGCCTCTGCCTGCAATTCCAGCATTTGCAAACCATTTTTAATAACGGCCCCCTGCCCTTCTGCCGTCTTTAAAAATGAAGTTACAGCCGGATTATATACCAAATCATAACAGAGATGCTTATTAGTGATGCTTCCATATGGCAAGGATGGTTTGCTGTTTACATTCGGTTGCATGCCCAATGGTGTAGTGTTGATGATAATAGGATAATTACTTATGATGTTTGCATTCAAATCATGATAACTCAAGTAATCAGTACCGCTGCTTCTGGAAACAATTTTAAAATCAATCTTCAACTTATTCAACACCCAGCACACCGCTTTTGCTGCACCACCTGTGCCAAGCACCAGTGCATGTGTATGATGCGGTTGTAACAAAGGAAGCAGCGAATGTTCAAACCCAATCACATCTGTATTATAACCGATGAGTTTGCCATTCTCAAAAGCAATGCAATTACAGGCGCCTATTTCTTTTACAGCATCACTC
>JBKCJY010000133.1:0-10374 GCA_046301455.1 Chitinophagaceae bacterium
GTTCCGGTAGTATAAGCAATGATAAAGTTGTTTTCAATACCAAGAATGGTTTTGCCGACAACTGCTACATCTTTCAATGCCTTGTAAGAAATCTTGGTTTTAAAACTGCCGTAAATATCAAACACATAAAATCCTTTTTCAGGATCGTATAGATACACAAACCCATCATGATCAAAAATATGAGTGGGCGATGGAACTTCATCAAAGATGATACGCAAATCAACTGATTGAAAAATCATATCTCCTTTTTCACCAATACGCTTGAGTTTATTATTCTGCTCATCATAAATCCAGATGTTATTATCATAACTCTGTGCAATGGCTTTCACCTGGAAGATATTGGCTTTGCGCAGGTCAATGGTATTGACGATGTTTAAAAATCTATCCAGCACCACAATAGTTGAAAAATTTTTGTAGTAGAGCAATACTTTCAACGGATTGGTTACATCAATGGAATATAGTTTGCTATAACGCCGCACATCGTTGAACACACCCATACTGTCGCCACGGTTGTTGAGCTTTTTTAATTGATTGTCTTTAGATACGAGATAATAATTGCCAAGATTATCAACGGTAAAATCAACATACTCCCCTTCAATGGTTTTAGCAGGTGTAAAAAAGGAACTGTCCTGCGCCTGTGCATTACACAAAGCAAAGAAGAAGAAGATGGTGATGAGTTGCTTCAATTGGTATATGTTTTTAATTCTAACGCACTACCATCAAACTCTGCATAGGTGAAATAACGAATCCAATCGCCGAGGTTGATGTAGGTTGATTTTTCAGTAAGACGATAATTGATGGGCAAATGGCGGTGTCCGAACACAAAAAAATCATAAAAGCTTTTTTGCAGCACTTCCTTGCAATAAATGATAAGCCATTCCTTGTCTTCGCCCAAAAATTGTTCTTCCGTTGCGCCTGTTTGTGCACGGCTGCGGAGGCTCATGTAATTGGCAATTCCCATGCCGATATATGGAGGTAAAATACCGAACAGCCATTGGCAAAAAGGATTGCGGAAAAATTTTTTGAGCATTTTGTAACCATGATCGCCCGGGCCTAAACCATCGCCATGACCAATATGAAATTTCTTTCCGTTGAATTCAAAATCTTTTGGTTCAAAATAAACGGGAATGTTGAGCTCTTTCTGAAAGTAATCTTTCATCCACATATCATGATTACCCACAAAAAAATGAACAGGCACACCGGCATCTGTTAACTGTGCCAGCTTGCCGAGGATCCGAACATAACCTTTGGGTACTACTGTTCTGTATTCATACCAGAAATCAAACAAATCACCTACAACAAAAACAGCTGCAGCTGTTGCTTGTATTTCATCTAAAAATTGAATTAATTTTTTTTCACGTACCAAACTTTGCTCTTTATCAGGAGCACCCAAATGAAAATCGGAAAGGAAGTATATTTTTTTGTTCGGCGGAATTTGCATTCACCAAATATAAAAGATGTATGAGGAAGAGAAGATATTTATTGATTCTTGTTTTTAAAATAATCCATTACATCACCGCTTGCAATTACTGGCTTGTCTTCTACTGAGCCGTTGTACCAATAAATCCAGGCTTGAGTACTGTTTCCGTTGTGCAACACTTCCACCAATTCTCTCCTGTACAAAGATGTTTCATCTGCTTCAGGATTGAGCCCTTCATAATCATCCAACTGGCTAATGGCCCAATCAAAATCTTCTTCACTGTTGGCAACAAATAATTCGCCAATCAAGCTGCCATCTGCAGCGGGTAATGCAGCAGGATATAAACCAAGGTCATATAATTTTCCTTTTGCAGCTCCATCTGCTACAAACGTAAAATGGTTCTTGATATAATCAAAAACAGGGTTATGAAACCCACGGCGAAGTGAACCATATACGAACAAATGAATTACAGGTGTGTCCATGTGTTAAAGATACAATCAAAAGATTAGTGATAAAAGCAAAAACTCTATTAAATTGAAGGCGGGGTTTCAATCAAAAACACAAATACTTCTTTAGGACCGTGTACACCAACTACTAATGTTTTTTCGATATCAGCAGTTCGGCTCGGCCCTGTTGCTAGTGAAATAAAAGAAGGCAGATTGCTGCCATATTTCTCCTTTAACTGTACGAGCCCATCTTTAATGTCGTAAACGAATTGGTGTGTAAATGCAATGCAAATGTGCACAGGTGCATACACACTGGCAGTGCGTCCGCTTTCATAAGCACTGCTCAGTAAAATACTTCCTGTGCGGCTCACCAATAATTCGCAAGTGGTGATAGCTGCATCACTATCACTCAACTGTTCATGAAACGGAAGTGGAAAAGAAAATCCTTTGAGCAGGTTTTGCAGGTCTTTTTCTTTACAAACAATGTTTTGCCAGTTACGGCTTTGAATGAGTTCGATTAAATGCGTAATGACTTCTTTGGTATCAGCACAATAAACAAAACGACCCTGCAATTTTGTAAACTCCTGCGCAAACTGCACAGCCATATCATCCACCGGAGGTTGAAATACACTGTTGTTTCCTTCACTTTGAGGAAAAGGAACAGGCACCGGATGACTCAGTGCCTGTCTTATTTTTTTAAGAATATTTTCCTTAGCAGGAGAAACACTCATAATTACACAGTTGGGTTTAATTCACGCCCGTCTTTATCTACATTAGCTGCATGCATAACAGGAACATTATCTTCATCCAGCAATTTCTTATGTTCAAACGGACGTTTACCAATTAATGCTTCCACATCACTTTGGAACAATACTTCTTTTTCAAGCAATGCCTTCGCCAGTTTATCAACTTCTACCCTGCGTTCGTTGAGTAATGCTTTTGTTCTTGCATACGCTTCATCAATGAGTTTACGAACTTCGTTATCAATCATCTCCGCTGTCTTCTCACTATATGGCTTTGTAAATGTCTGTTCCTGTGTAGGATCGTAGTAACTGATGTTGCCCAGCTTATCATTCATACCATAAACAGTAATCATGGAGTAAGCAATCTTGGTGATTTGCTGTAAATCATTACTTGCACCTGTTGAAATTTTTCCAAAGAAAATATCTTCACTTGCACGGCCACCGAGTGTCATACAAATCTGGTCGTTCAACTGCTCAATGTTGTAGAGATACTGTTCTTTTGGTGTGTATTGTGCATAGCCCAATGCTGCTGTACCTCTTGGCACAATGGTTACTTTCAATAATGGATATGCATGTTCCAGATACCATCCGCAAATAGCATGGCCCGCTTCATGATAGGCAATGATTTCTTTTTCTTCGGGGCTTATGAGTTTGTTTTTCTTTTCCAAACCACCAATTACACGATCAATAGCATCCTGGAAATCACTCATATCAACAGCACCTTTGCCTTTACGTGCTGCAATCAAAGCAGCTTCATTACACACATTAGCAATATCTGCACCGGCAAAACCGGGAGTTTGCTCTGCCAGTTTATGAATATCAAGGCTTTCAGAAATCTTGATAGGTTTGAGATGCACTTTGAAAATTTGCTCACGGCCTTTTACATCAGGACGGTCAATTGAAATCTGACGATCAAAACGACCCGGACGTAACAAAGCTGAATCCAATACATCCGGTCTGTTTGTAGCAGCGAGAATAATAATGCCGGTGTCACCACCAAAACCATCCATCTCAACCAGCAACTGGTTCAATGTATTTTCACGTTCATCATTACTTACGATTGCGTTGCGGCCTCGTGCACGACCTATTGCATCAATTTCATCAATGAAAATGATACAGGGTGCTTTTTCTCTTGCTTGCTTAAACAAATCACGCACACGGCTGGCACCTACACCCACAAACAATTCCACGAAATCTGAACCACTGATGCTGAAGAAAGGCACTTGAGCTTCTCCGGCCATCGCTTTGGCCAATAATGTTTTACCGGTACCGGGAGGACCAACCAGTAATGCACCTTTTGGAATTTTACCCCCGAGTGCTGTATATTTTTTGGGTTGTTTTAAGAAGTCAACAATCTCCATTACTTCCACCTTGGCTTCATCCAGTCCTGCCACGTCCTGAAATGTAACATTCACTTTGGTGCCTTTATCAAACAACTGTGCTCTTGATTTACCAATATTGAAGATACCACCACCGCCAGGACCTGCACCACCGCCAGCATTCATTTTGCGCATGAGTAATACCCAAAGAGCAATTAATACAAGTACGGGAAGAATTAAACTGAGCACAGGACTCAGCCAGTTTTCTTCAGTAGTATATTTAGCCGCCGGTTTACCGGTAACAGCCTGGTTTTCTGAAATGATTTTTATGATACGCTCATCAAAAGCTTTGTAATCGCCAATATTAAATTGAAAGTGTGGACCTTTTTTAGGATCAATTTTTTGACGGCCTTCTGCTTTTGCTGTAAGTTGTTTTATAACAGGGTCACTAAACGCCTGTTCCTTAAGAGTTACCCTTACAATATCTTTATTCTTTACAATGGTATAGCTTTCTACATAGCCTTTTTTAAGCATCGTATCAATAAACACATCTTGCGATGTTACCAATGCATCAGGTGTTATACCCCTGAACAATTGGAAACCCAGCAATACTGCTATGATTAAACCGTAAACCCAGTAAATATTAAACTTAATTGTTTTACGTGGCTCTTTACCACTGCCGTTGTTGTCTGTATTATTATCTTGCTGACTCATCTTCTTCTTTGTTTGTTGTGCCCTTTCAGGGGATTTTTAATTGATGGAATTATTACAATTGAAAGGCAAAATGTTTCACCTGTTATAAAATATTATGGTTTTTTTATGCTGACGAACCAACTAAAAAAATCCTTTATTCATGTTCCTGTACTTCTGCATCGCTCCACATTTCTTCAAGCCGGTAAAACTTTCTTGTTTCGGGTTGAAAGATGTGTACTACCACATTTACATAATCTACCAGTACCCATTGTGCTGCATGAGCACCTTCCTGGCGATACGGCATTTCAAAACATTGCTCTTTTACCCTGTGCTCCACATTGTCTGCAATTGCTTTTACCTGCGTGGTACTGGTTGCCTGACAAATAATAAAAAAATCAGCAACAGCTTCGGGTATTTTACGCAAATCAAGACTTACAATTGCCTCAGCCTTTTTTTCCTGAACAGCCTGCAAGATGGTTTTAAATAGCTTACTATTTCTGTTAATACGGGGAACTGTCTTTGTTTGTTTTTTCTGTGAAGCAAGAAGGGATATCGTACTCAAATGCCTTTTGTTTTTGTGATTAGAATGATGCTTCTTTGTTTAGGAAGCCTCTTTTAAATTTACTTTGTCAAAAATAATTAAAGTTCGCTTACATGGCCTCTAAAAAAAACATCCCTTTACTGCACGAACTTAATGAAGTGGGAAGTACCAACAACTATGCCATGGGGTGGATACAGGGAAAAGCTCTGCCAAACGGACATGAAGAGTTGATAAACGGTATGTCGGTACTGGCTTACCACCAAAAAGAAGGCAGGGGTCAAAGAGGTAAAAAATGGCAAAGCCCGCCGGGTGAAAGTCTGAGTTTAAGCATTGTTTTAAAACCCGATTTTCTATTGGCCACACAGGGTTTTTCATTGCTTAGCTCCATTGCTGTTGCAGTAGCCGGCGTACTGGAAACGTATTTGGGTGATGAAACAAAAATTAAATGGCCCAATGATTTGTACTGGCGCAACCGTAAAGTGGGCGGTATACTAATTGAAAACGTGGTGAAAGGAAATCATTACAGCTATGCCGTGGCGGGCATTGGTATTAATGTTTTGCAAAAAAGCTTTCCGCCGTTTTTGGAAAACCCGGTTTCAATAAAACAGGTTACGGGAAAGGAATATGCGGTGAAAGATGTGGCTTTGAAAATACAAGAAGCAGTGGTGGAAGCTTTGGAAACACTTTCCACAAACAGCGCAGCTTTTTATGAAGCTTATAACCAAAAGCTATTTAAAAAAGAGGAACGAGTAAAGCTCAAAAAAGATAACCGTGTTTTTGAAACGGTTATAAAAGGTGTAAATGCTCAGGGTGAACTGATGACGGGTGAAGACGGGTTGATGGTATTTCAATTTGGAGAGGTGGAATGGAAGCTTTAATATTTTTGAATTCTTTAATTGTTTGAAAAAGTTTTAGAAACTGCCTGCCCTTACCTTTGCGCCCGTGAACAATTCTGTTGAATTTTCATTATTAGAATGGTTGGTTTAGTGTACATATTGCTGCTTAAAGAACAGGAAGTACAAGCGTGCGACGCAAAACCGACGCCACGAGCACATCAGCCGGTAACAAAAAATATTCTTCTTAAATATTAAACTATAAAATGAAAAAGATTGCAGTAGCTAAAGGCGATGGTATAGGGCCCGAAATTATGGATGCCGTTCTCGGAATTTTTAAAGCTGCGGAAGTGCCGCTTGAATATGAAACTGTGGAAATGGGAAAATGGGTGTTTGATAAGGGTTTCAGTAATGGTATGACACCGGAGGCTCAGGCAAGTATTGAAGGCCTTGGCATTTTATTTAAAGGGCCAATGGAAACACCAAAAGGCAAAGGTGTAAAAAGTGTAAATGTTACTGCACGTAAAACCTGGAACACGTATGCCAATAAGAGAACCTTTCAAACTTTACATGGTGTAGATACGGTGTTTAGCAAAGCCGGTATTCCCATTGATATTACGATTGTTCGTGAAAATATTGAAGATACCTATGGCGGTATTGAGCACATGCTCACACATGATGTAGCACTGAGCCGTCGTTTTATTACACGCCCCGGCAGTATGCAGGTAATTAAATATGCTTTTGAAATGGCGAAGAAGAAAGGTGCCAAACGTATTACCTGCGGTCACAAAGCCAACATCATGAAAATTACGGATGGTTTGTTTTTGGAAGTGTTTTATGAAGTAGCAAAAGAATATCCTGAACTGAAAGCAGATGATGTGATTGTTGATGATTTGTGTATGAAGCTTGTGAGCAAGCCTGATTTGTTTGATGTAGTGGTGCTCACCAATTTGCAGGGAGATATTGTGAGTGATCTTTGTGCAGGATTGGTTGGCGGATTGGGTTTTGCACCAAGTGCCAATATTGGTGATCATATCTGCATTTTTGAAGCCGTGCATGGCACAGCGCCTGATATTGCCGGAAAAAATATTGCCAACCCCACCGCATTATTGCTGAGCGGTTTTGGTATGCTTCGTCATTTGGGAATGATGCAAAAAGCAGCCATGATTGAAAATGCTTTGCTTTATACATTGGAGAGTGGTGTGCACACTGGTGATTTTGGTGCAAAAGGTACAACCTCCGTAAACACAACAGAGTTTGCAAATGCTATCATCAGCAATTTTGGAAAATTACCTGTACACAATCCAAGACCAATGCTGGAAGATCAACCCGCCACTCCTACAGCATTTAAGCTGGAAAAAAATCCGCTTATAATGAGTAAGGAACTGGAAGATGAAGTAATAGTGGGTGTGGATTTGTTTATTGAAAGTTTTGAGCAACCAAAAGATGTGGCTGAAAAATTATTGAAGCACACAGGCGATTTGTTTAAACTGGTAACCATCAGCAATCGTGGTACACAGGTGTGGCCCAAAGGAAGCATTTTTACCAACTTAGTTAATCAATACCGATGCCGTTTTGAAAGTATTGAAGATATGCCTGTAACACAGGTTGATATTCTGGAGCTCTACAAACGTGTGATGGTTGATTTTAAAATCTGCTCAACCGAATTATTGAATATGTGGAGCGATAAGAAGGCGTACAGCCTTGCACAGGGACAGTAAAACAGTTATTAAGTTATTGGGTTATTGAATTTTAAGTTCTGAGTTTTTTAAATCCAATTGCTTATTACATTTAAAGGGAGCGAAGCTGTGGCATCGCTCCCTTTAAATTTATTGTTTTTTCTTAATTGTATCAGCTAGTAGAGGCACCTCTTCTCTTATAGCACCTCTTGAATACATTTTCAAACTCAGTTTCTTTTTAAGTTTTTTATTTTCTACGGGCGGTGGAGGAGGCACCTTGATTTCAGGAATATTTTCTGGCGCTTTTACTTCATCATACATGGGAATCACTTCAATCTCAGGTATTTCATTAACAACTTCAATCGTTTTTTTACTTTTTACTTTTGACTTCTTCTGCCTCGTTGTAACGGCCGGCCTCGATTCTTCTTTCGGCTGTGTATAGGATTCTAATTTACCTCTTGAAAAATCTTGTTCATTTAAATCCTGCAGCTTCACGTCTTCTTTTAAAGTAACATCAGTTTCCTTGTAAAGGTTTTTAAATTCTTTTTTGTTTTTGTTGTTCATGTAATCAGTGATGCCATAAACGGATGCGGCTGTAATAAGCAGGCCGCCTGCTAACAGATAGAACTTCATAATTTTTAAATTTAAATGGTGAATGACTTTAGATATTGTTTGCTTTGTTTATAAATAAAATATTCTGCAATGAGCAAATTGCCAAGCACACTAATCCATAATGAAATTTCATAGTTCTTCAAATGATTCCAGTCCAGCACATAAAACACAATGTGATAAATGCGGAAGGTTACAGCCGTCATGGCCATACTGTAAGAACGTATCATCCATACTTTATGCGCCAATACATTTTTCTCTTTTATGGATTTTAAACCCCACCATGTGGTGAAAAACCAAAAGATGGCCATGAACATAAATAATGCTCTTTCCCAAAAACTTCCTTTAGCAAAAAAGCTCATGTATAAACCTGTGGGTGCACCTATAAGCAGCACAACAAACACATAAATTTTTCCGCTCCATACATGAATCTTTCGTCGCTTTTTTAAAATGTAAGTGGAGAACTGAATGAGTGCAGCCGTAATGCAAAACATACCTGCCCCAATATGTAAATAAAAACTCCAGTAATACACAGGCTTAGCAAAGAGCAGGACACGTTCTTCAATAAAAATGAAAGAGGAGTCAAATGAGTAATAAGGAATTGTATTTCGTACAAGCAATAAGCTAAAGAAAACGATCGGCACCCAAAATATGAGCCGAAAGAAAAAACGGGTGGCCTTTTCTAATGTTAGTTGGCGGGAGTTGAGCATGTTGAAGCTGGTTTTTGAAACAAATAGGATGACTCAAAAAGTCAATTCCATAAAGGCTGTTGTTAATACTCTGCTAAAGCAAGAACTTATGAAGCCTATCTTTGCTTTATGATTGTGATCGACAACATATACATCAGTGATGAAGTAATAGAAGAGCAATTTGTTTGTAACCTCAGCAAATGCAAAGGCGGCTGCTGTATTGATGGTGATGCCGGTGCACCGCTCACCAACGATGAAATGAAGGAAGTAAAAGAAGCATTTGCACATGTACAACCGCTGTTAACAGAAGAAGGGAAAAGAATAGTGGATGAAATTGGTTACTATACCTATGATAAAGAATTTGGCTGGGTAACTCCAACAATTGGCAATGGCATGTGTGCTTATGGATTAGTAGATGAAAAAGGAATTGTAAAGTGTAGCTTTGAACAGGTATACAATGAGGGTAAAACAAAATGGAAGAAACCCATCAGTTGTCATTTGTATCCCATCAAAATAAGTAAAAGCAAAAACACTGATCAGGAATATGTAAACTATGAACCGAGAGATCCGATGTGCAACCCCGGTTGTGCATTTGGAAAGGAGTTGAAAGTACCTGTATATAAATTTTTAAAAGAAGCATTGGTGAGAAAATATGGGGAAGAGTTTTACGGAGTGTTGGAACAAATAGCCGCTCAGTATTATCAGGAGAAAAAAATATAAGGTTTTAAGTATTATATCATTCCAAGTAATAAATAGAAAGTAATTTTATAACATGAGTGAAACTGCATCAACGTTTATTGCCAAGAGTACAATTAAAGCTGCGGACCTTGACCACAGGCGAACAATTAATTTCAATATCGGCAAGTACAATGCAAAAGTGCCTGAGGGTAAACAGCAGTTTACTCAACTGATGACAGCCCGTGAGCGGGCCAAGAATGTTAAATGGCGTGCACTGGAAACACTGGATCAGCAACTGGAAGAATTTGAATTGCAGTTTACACGCCGTGGCGGAAAAGTGATTTGGGCAGAAGATAGTAAACAGGCATGTGATGAAATTTTGAAAATATGTGAAGCAAGAAATTGCAAAACATTAGTGAAGAGCAAAAGCATGGTTACCGAAGAAATTCACCTGAATGATATGCTTGAAAAAAACGGCATTGAAAGTGTAGAAACAGATTTGGGTGAATACATTCAGCAGTTGGATGGTGAAGCGCCATATCATATTGTTACACCAGCCATGCACAAAAGCAAAGAAGATGTGGCGAAGTTATTTGCAGAAAAACTCGGTACCGACCCTAAAGCAACTCCCGAGCAATTAACGTTGGTTGCCAGAAAGATTCTTCGTGAAAAATATGTGCAGGCAGAAGTGGGTGTAACGGGTGCCAATTTTATTTTGGCTGAT
>JBKCJY010000134.1:0-7043 GCA_046301455.1 Chitinophagaceae bacterium
TTTATAATCAGCAAGGGCAACTTTTAAGCACACAGGCATTTAATAAACCTTCAGGCACAGTAATTAAACCCATTACAGTTGCTTCATTGCCAAACGGAAATTACATTTTGAGTGTGATTAAAGATGGAAAATTAATTGCAAGCAGGGAGTTTATTAAAAACTAATCAGGCTTTTTAAGCAATGCTGCAAACATAGTATCTGCCTTTTGTTCAAAGCCTTTCAGAAGTTTCATTTCTATTATCTCAAGATTGTAGTTCTGATTTAAAAAATTCACCACTTCTTCATTTTCATTTTTGTATACAGAACAAGTGATGTACAACAAATAACCACTTGGTTGTAATTGTGTAATTACATTCGATGCAATTTTCTTTTGCAATGCACTGTATTCAACAATTTGTTCTTTATTGAAAAAACGCAAATACTCCGGCGTTCTACCCCATGTACCGGAGCCGGAGCAGGGAAGGTCAGCGATAATGAGTTGATAGCCGGTAGCCGGTAGTCTATAGTCAGCAGTACTTAAATCAGCAACAAAATTTTTATAACCAGAAATACCAGCTTCAGCAAAACGTTTTTTGAGATTTAGTAAAATACTTTCACGCACATCACTCACCGTTAAATCAATGTCACCCAACAAATCTTTGGCCATTATGGATTTACCACCGCTGGCTGCACAGCAATCCCAAATATTCAATTTACGACTTTGAATTTCGGATTTCAGATTTAAAATCAAGTCGCCTACTCTTTGTGAACTGTAATCCTGCACTACCACTTCTTTATTCAACAGCAGCACTTCATCAATCTTTGTAGAATTGGGTAATGAAATACAATGATCTCCTTTCAACTCATATGCAATAGCAGCTGCTTTTAATTTGCTTAACACCGCCTCCTTCATCCCCGGCCTAATTCGTAAAAACAAATCGGGTTGTGTTAAATGGTTCAAACAAAACAACTCCCTTTCTACTCCATCACTCAACTCTTCAACAAAAGGAAATATTTCTTCATATTCAAATGAAGCATCAATCAATTTTACTTTTTCATCCAAGTCTAATTCTACTTTTTCATTCCACTCAGGTTTCAAATGTTTTAATACCTCATTCGTTGATGAAGAACATAAAAATAAAGCAGTCAGCATTCGCTCATCTATTGGCAATTGCTCCAGGCTTTTTCCCAGCCTGAAATAGCAAAAGCAAATATGTGTTATCATCTTCCTGTCTTTACTACCAAACTTTTTATTAACTGCGAATTGTTTTTTGATAAATGACGCAAAGGGTTCATCTCCTTTGTATAACTCAAGAATTGTTTTTGCGGAATTGATATAGGAATGATAGCGGCTCACAGATGCAAAGAAAAGCAATTACACCTCACCTCTAACCCTTCAAAAAAGAAGAGAGGGAAATAAAAAAAGCGTCCCTTTATTTTCAGGACGCCTTTTAGCAAGTAACCGTTAGAAGTTACGAGGTGTTTTATACTTCTAACAGAGTCTTTACTGGGTCTTTCCCAAACAACAACAGTTCAGGATTCTCCAGCAATTCTTTTACTCTTACCAAGAAGCTCACACTTTCCCTTCCGTCTATAATGCGATGGTCATAACTCAAAGCTAAATACATCATCGGCCGCACTACCACCTGTCCATTCACAGCCATCGGCCTTTCCTGTATTTTGTGCATACCTAAGATAGCACTTTGCGGCAAATTTATAATGGGCGTACTCATCAAACTTCCAAACACACCACCGTTGGTAATAGTAAATGTTCCGCCGGTAAGTTCTTCCATCGTTAATTTATTGTCTCGTGCTTTGCCTGCAAGCTCCACTACTTTCTTCTCCACATCAGCCATGCTCATACTTTCTACATTACGCATAACAGGCACAGTGAGGCCACGTGGTGTAGAAACTGCAATCGAAATATCAGCATAATCATGATAAATAATTTCATCGCTGTCAATGTAAGCATTAACTGCAGGCCATTCACTCAATGCAATAGCACATGCTTTTGCAAAAAAGCTCATAAAGCCGAGGTTCACACCATGTATTTCTTTGAATTTGTCTTTATACTTGGTGCGAGTTTCCATAATGCGGCCCATATCCACCTCATTAAATGTAGTGAGCATGGCCGTGGTGTTTTTACTTTCAACCAATCGTCTGCTAATCGTCTTACGCAGGTTGCTCATTTTTTCCTTCTGTACATTACGACTGCCCAATCCGCCTCCATTAAATGAAACCTTACCGGGATTACTCAATGCCTGCAATACATCATCTTTCAAAATTTTACCACCGGCACCGCTTGGTTTAATAGAACCGACATCTACTTTTTTATCAGCAATAATAGCAGCAGCAACAGGTGTTGCTTTTACATCATTGCTCACAGAAGTAACAAGAGACGTTTCAACTTTTGGAGCTGGCGCTTCTTTCTTCTCTTCTTTTGCAGAAGAAGCAGCACCTTCAGGCTTTGCAGCAGTTTCATCAATTTGACAAACCACATCGCCAATCTTCACAGTATCACCTTCAGCAGCACCGTGTTTTAATACACCTGCTTTTTCTGCATTGATTTCAAAGGTTGCTTTTTCACTTTCCAGCTCGGCAATCACTTCATCACGCTCCACCCATGCCCCATCGGCTTTTGTCCATTTGAGCAATGTTACTTCGCTTATTGATTCACCAACCACCGGAACTTTTATATCAATCATAATTTGTTTTTGAAGTGTTGCAAATTTCGGGGAAAAACTAATTCTTTTTATCGGTTTGATTAAATCCCAAATACTGTATCCACAATCTCCTTCTGCTCTAGTTGATGAACTTTGTTATATCCTGTTGCTGTAGATGCAGAAGCCTGCCTGCTGATAACACCAAAGTTGATGCTCTTTAAATTCATTTGCATATACCATGCAGCTCCCATATTCATCGGCTCTTCCTGCACCCAGAACCAAGTGGCTTTATTGTACTTGTTATATAGAGCTTCTAATTGTTTTGCAGGTAATGGGTATAATTGCTCCACTCGGATGATGGCAACATCACTGCGGTTTTCTTTTGCTTTACGTTCAGCCAGATCAAAATACATTTTACCTGTACAGAAAAACACTTTTGTTACTTGAGAAGCATCAGGATTTGTTGGATCATCAATTACTTCTTTAAAGCCACCTTTGGTAAACTCTTCTTTTAAAGAATATGTTCCTGCATAACGCAGATTGGCCTTGGGCGAAAAGTTAATCATCGGTTTGCGGAACGGCCATGTAATTTGCCTCCGCAATGCATGAAACAAATTAGCCGAAGTAGTGAGATTGGTTATAACCATATTCATCTCTGCACACATTTGTAAAAAGCGTTCCATGCGTGCGCTGCTGTGCTCAGGGCCCTGACCTTCATAACCATGCGGCAACAACATTACCACACCATTCATACGATTCCACTTTTGTTCGCCTGCTGCAATAAACTGGTCAATCATTGTTTGTGCACCATTGCAGAAATCGCCAAACTGTGCTTCCCATAACACCAATGCATTGGGATTAGCCAAAGCATATCCGTATTCAAAACCAAGCACACCATATTCACTAAGCAATGAATTATAAATTCTGAATTTTCCTTCAGCACCTTCAATATTGCTTAAGCGACTGTAAGCTTTATTTGTTACTTCATCCTGCAAAACTGCATGGCGGTGGGAGAAGGTACCACGGCGCACATCTTGTCCGCTCATACGTACATCTTTTCCTTCCAGCATCAAACTGCCATAAGCCATCAATTCCCCTGTAGCCCAGTCAATCTTTCCTTCTTCATTAAATAATTTTATTTTTTCCTGAATGATTTTTTCCACTTTCTTCAATGGTTTGAAATCACCTGGCCATTGCATGATGCTGTTAAAAATTTTATTGAATGCATCATCACTGATGGCTGTTGAAGGCGATTGATGAAAATCTTCAGCCGTTGCTCTTCTTAAACTTTTCCATGCCAGCTCAGGTGCCTGATAATGATAAGGCAATGGATTTTGTTTTACTTCATCCAAACGCTCCTGCAAATCACTCCAGAATTTTTGTTCCATTTCTTTGGCAAGAGCTTTTGCATCATCTTCACCATTCTTCAATAAATATTCGGTGTAAACTTCACGGGGATTGGGATGTTTATCAATCAATGCATAAAGCTGTGGTTGTGTAAACTTGGGATCATCACCTTCATTATGACCATGCTTGCGGTAGCACACCATATCAATAAACACATCGCAATGAAACTCCTGGCGAAAACGCACTGCAAGCTCTACACATTTTACAACAGCTTCAGCATCATCACCATTTACATGAAATACAGGTGCCTGCACCATTGCTGCCAATGATGTACAATAATCTGAACTGCGTGCATCATCAAAATCAGTTGTAAAACCAATTTGATTGTTGATGACAAAATGAATGGTACCACCTGTATAATAACCATCCAATTCACTCATCTGCAATACTTCATACACAATACCCTGCCCCGCTACGGATGCATCTCCATGAATTAAGATGGGTAATATTTTATCGAAATCACTTTTATACATTACATCAGCCTTGGCTCTTGCAAAACCAACTACAACAGGATCAACTGCTTCAAGATGCGAGGGATTGGGCATGAGCTTTAAATGCATGGTTTGTCCATCACTTGTTTGCACTTCACTTCCATAACCCATGTGATATTTCACATCGCCACTACCCATTGTTTGATCCATAGTAGCTGTACCTTCAAACTCGCTGAAGATTTGCTCGTATGTTTTGCCCATGATATTGGCCAGCACATTCAAACGGCCACGATGCGCCATACCAATTACAACTTCATGCACATCATGTTTTGCTGCAGTATTAATGATTTCATCCAAAGCAGCAATTGTTGTTTCGCCACCTTCCAGTGAAAAACGTTTTTGCCCGATGTATTTTGTGTGAAGGAATTTTTCAAACATCACACCTTGATTTAATTTTTCAAGGATGCGTTTTCTTTTATTTAATGAAAGCGGTTGTAAAAAATCATGCTCAATGGCTTTGGTTAAAAAATCAACTTTTGTTTGGTCGCTGATGTATTTAAACTCAGCGCCCACATGGCTGGCATAACATTTTTCAAGATGATTATAAATGTTGCGGAGTGATGTAGTGCCCAATCCAAGCAATTGCCCTGCATGAAATTCTTTATCCAGGTCAGCTTCTTTAAAACCATAAAATGCCAGTTCAATATTGGCACCACGGTCTTTACGTTTGCGGATGGGATTTGTTTTGGCAATGAGATGACCTTTGTTGCGGTAGCCGAGAATCATACGATAAGCCTGTATTTCACGCATCCAGTCAATGCCGGACGGTGCAGAAACAACGGGACCATTAGCAGTACCATTGACTGCTCCGTTGGCAACAGAACCTGATGACACAGCAAAATCAAACCCTTCAAAAAACTTCTTCATTTCGGGGTCAACACTGGCGGGATCTTTTACAAAATCCTGATATAAACTTTCAACATACTGCGGATGAGAGGCGGTGATATACTGGAAATCCTTCATAAAACGTGGAAATTTCTACTTTTTTGGAAAGGGCTACAAATATCGGTTGTTTAGGCACAGAAAGAACAAAGGCCATTGGTTAAAACTTTGAAAGAATGCTCCGAGGTTTCATGAAAAAGTATCATTATTACTTTCCAATAGCTGAAAACCCCTGGGGTTTTTGAGAATTCAGAAAAAAAACTCCCCCAATCGACTGGGTGAAAACTTGTTTTCCCCTACCTTTGCCCACCGAAAAAACAGAATATGGCAAATCATAAGGCTACCAAAAAAGACGTTCGTCAGAGCACAACCCGCAGAGACCGTAACCGTTACTATGGCAAAACCACCCGTAACGCTATTCGTGACCTGAAAGAAGTAAAAGAAGCAGGCAAAGCAGGTGATGACCTGAAAAACGTTGCTTCTATGATTGATAAGCTAGCTAAGCGTGGTGTAATTCATAAGAACAAAGCAGCCAATTTAAAGAGCAAGCTCACTAAGAAAGTGAATGCTTTAGCAAAGTAATTATCAACATTCACTATTAACATATTGTAAACCCATCTTCACCCAAGATGGGTTTTTTACATTTACATTTCAACCAAAACATTCAATGAGAAAATTTTTACTCCTTTTGTGTTTAGCTGCAGCCACAGCAGCAACGGCACAAAGTAATCCAACGCCGTTAACACTCCCTGTTTCAGAAAACTTTGGTACCGCAATATTTACCAGCCCAAGACCAGGCATGGCAGCATGGACGGGAAGCGGCACACGCCCCTACACTTCACAAGCCGCAGCTGAAGCAAGTGATGCAGGTGCTGATCTTACAAGTATTATAGGCAATGATCCTGCAAGCGGCAACTCCGGCGGTCAATATGGTCATGCACCGGGTGGAAATGGACGTTTAACCATTCTTGGTTCAGCAAACACAACCAGCGGAACCACACAAGCTATGATGGCAATTAACACACTTGGTGCAAGTGCAGTTACAATTGCGTATGATTTGATTGAAACAGTTGTAAATAGTCGTGATTTTGGTATTGTATTTCAATATAGGGTTGGTACAACAGGTGCGTTTACAACATTTGCAGGTTCTGCTGCTGTTTACAATGCAACATCAACAAACGGTGGCGATCCGGATGGCAGTTCTGATTTTGACAACTTCAGTTTTACATTACCTGCTGATGCATTGGATGAAGCAGTAGTTCAAATTCGCTGGGCCACATGGCGTCCTGCAACAGGAAGCGGTGCAATGCCGGGTATTGGCATTGACAATATTGTTATTACTGCTGGTGCATTGAACCCATGTGCTGAACCCACCGCTCAACCAACTGCATTAATTCTAACACCAACTCCTACAACCATCAACGGAAATTTTACAGCCGCTGCCCCTGCTGCTGATCAATACTTGATTGTAAGAAGCACCAGTGCAGCTTTATCATCACAACCACAGGATGGTACAACTTATAATATTGGTCAGGCGTTGGGCGGAGGTGTTGTTGTAAGCAATAACAACGCCACCAGCTTTACAATAACGGGGTTAAACCCATCTACGCAATATTATTTC
>JBKCJY010000135.1:0-5886 GCA_046301455.1 Chitinophagaceae bacterium
CTGATAGGGGAGATGCGCTGCATTGTTTCTTTAGCCAATGTTAGAATATCTTTCAGCGGTATATCTTTCTTCACTTGCAATACTGCTGATTCAGCTTTTTTGATATTGCGTTTTAGATTAGTGCGGTAATTGGCAGCAATATTTTCATAAGACGGCTTCAGGCTCAATACATAATTCATCCGTTCTTTTAATGGAAATCCTTTAGCTGAAAAAAGATTATGCTGATTTAATGATATATCCCAATACCTGAATTTATCAGGTATGGCTTTTAAAAACTGCTCAACTGTTTTAGCCGTAATTTTCTTTTTTGAAAAAATACCCAGCGATGCACAAAACCAAGGCTGATACAAATAATGAATGCCATACTTTTTATTCCAAGTGAGAGGCATCACTGTTTCATAATCGCCCAGCACCAATGCATCCCAGTGTTTGCTCATTGTATCTAAGTACCAACTGAATGCATAGATCAAGCCATTGGGTGATTGTGAAATACAATCATCCCATTTCGTTTTGTCAATGTTTTTGTTTGATATGTATTGAAGAGCAGCCATTAGAACGGCAACCTGCGGTCAATCTTTTTTAAATGGATGTTTTGAATATCAATACTGAAACTGATATTGGTTCTGAAACGTTTTTCAGGAATATAAGATTGAAAATAATCTTTAAATACCCGGCTGTACAGTAACGGAATATAAACATTCACTGTATTCTTCAATAATGAAATTTGTAAACCCGCATCATATACAATTCTGCTCACATCCGCATCTGTATCCCAGGCTTCTGCAAATGTTCCGATATCTAAAAATGCCTTTACCGGAATTTTAAATGGCAGAATGTTTAAGATATTGATCTGATCAGGAATATCAGTTGTAAAGTTGATGGCTGTTAACCAATCATCTGTTTTACCAATTTTTGATGCTAATAAATCGGTTCGTACTTTAAAGAAACCATCCCGCTGCATGATCTGCTGACTGGCCAAACCTTCAAACTCATTTCTTCCGATAAAATAATTGTTGTATGTATAATCTTCATAACCATTAGCACCGGTGAGATTCAGATGAAAAGGGTCTGTTTGAAAACGTGCCGTGTTGGTGATATTGCCTGTATAGAAAAATTTACCGGCAAAGAAACGTACATCAACACCTTGCTTTTCATTGTAGTTGAAATGATAGTTTCCTGTAAATGACAAGCGAACAAAATTCCTTGCCTGCTCTGCCATCAGCTCTGCACTATAAGGATACAAGGCTCTTGCATCCCGAATCACAAAACGAAGTTGATTCAGGTAACGGCCTTCCGCAACCTTTGTTATTTTTGTAAAACGATTGCCATTGGGGAATGTGTCACGTTTAAATTCCAACCCATCTTCATCAAATAAAAATGTTTTCCATTGTATAAAACGTTCTCTTGTACTCAGTGGATCTTTTTCTTTCAAGACAAATTTTAGAGAAGGAACCAACTTTCTGAAACCTGTTCTGTAAATGGTTCCTGCTGTATCTGTAAAATCATTGGTAGTAAACTTCATCCCGCTCAGTGCAACTGTAATGCGGTTGAATGTTTTTGCGGGATGAAACGTATAAGACATTCTGCCCACACCATTCAACTGTTTGCTTTTAGTAGCATACATCGGCATTGCTAAAAACTGAAATCTGGAAGAAGGCAATGTAAAATTGGTTATGCCTGCACCAATCATCAATCCATCATACATATTAAAACCGAAAGCGGGTGTAGCAATGATGGTTCTTGTACTGTCGTTGCCAAAACCAAGTAGTGGTTTGAATTGCAGTTTTACTTTGGATGCCTGGACCAACGGGCCGGTTTTGTTGAGCAAACTAAACTCGTAATCCAAATTCACGCCGCTTACTTTCTCTAATGTAGCTTTTAAATCAGAAGGTGAAGGATGTTTGAATTTCCATTGTTCAAAATATTGCTGCATGGCTTTATCAAAAACTGCTTTGCCCAGCTTCTTTTCCAGTAATTGCATGAAGGCAGCACCCTTGGTATAGCCAATCAATCCATAATTCATTTCTGTTAAGCTGTCGCTGGGTGTATTTAATGTTTGGTCTGTTTTCCATTGATACAAACTGCTCAAAAATGTTTTATCATTTGCAATATCTTTTTCTTCATTTTGCTTTTGTATTTTAAACCGGCTTGCTTCTTTATCAAATCGTTTGTCGTAATAAGAATTGATACCCTCATCCATCCATATATATTTCCGTTCATTACTGCCAATCATTGCCTGGAACCAGTTGTGTCCCACTTCATGTTCAATTACACTTTCTAAACCTTCTTCACTGCTAGTTGGAGAAATGCTGGTGATACAGGGATATTCCATGCCGCCGGGGAAACCCATTTTTGCTTCAATAGCTGCAACTGTTGTATATGGATAATCGCCTACGAGCTTGCTGCGGAAACGAATTGTTTCTTTAATATAAGATGTACTTGCAGCCCATATATTTTTGGAAGAGGGGTCAAAAGCGGTGAAGATATCAATCACTTTATTATTGGCGGCATGCATTGTATCATACAACACCATCCATTTCTTATCCGCAAACCATGCAAAGTCAGAAATATTTTTTTGTGTATAAATGAGTGTTTTTAATTCTTTGGATGAAGTAATGGGATTTGGTTTTACTTTGGATGGAATAGTGCCCGGTTTAGGTGCAGATGCTTTTATAACAGGCACTGTAAAATTTTTTCGGCTGATGAGCCATTGTTTTTCTTCTTCACTTTGTAAATCACCGCTGCTCAACACCACATAGTTTTTTGGGACGGTAACTTTTACTTCATAGTTTCCAAAGTTGTTGTAAAATTCTCCCTGGTCTAAGTACGGCATTTCATGCCAGCCATTCTTATCATACAATGCAGGTTTAGGATACCATTGTGTTGCCTGATACGATTGGCCTAAATGTCCACCTCTCGAAAAATTCTTGGGCAACTGTACATGAAAAGGTGTGGTAATGGTAACAGAAGCACCGGGTGCCAAGGGTTGATTCAACACCACTTTCAAAATATCTATATGCTGGGGATGATCTTCCGTTTTAACCCTTGCATCATTCACTCTAAAATCCAGACGATTGATATAACCCCGATCTTCTTTATTGGAAAAGTAAAAATCAATTCGGCCGTTCTTCAACAATTGGTCGCTAAAAGCTGTACGGTCAGTTCTGTAAGCATTGGGCCAGAGATGAAACCAGATATAACGGAGTGTATCAGGCGAATTGTTGATGTATTCAATTTTGGCGAATCCGTCTAATGTGTGCTCTGCATCATTAAGGGTAACATCCATTTTAAAATTTACCTGCTGCTGCCAGTAAGAATTTTGTGCAGTTGCTGCAGCCGAAATAAAAAAAATGAGAAGTAGGGTTGCGTATTTCACGTAATGGGTTTATTAAAAATACAGTCTTCTTTTGAAGAAATGATGTTTTGGTTCGATTATCTCACCTTCCTTTCCCCAAAAATATTAAACGCAAAGTGTGCACTAATATTTTAAGGTCGAGCGCCAGCGAAATATTTTCAATATAAATAAGGTCGTATTTACTACGTTCTATCATTTCTTCAACGTTTTCAGCATAGCCAAATTTTACCATACCCCAGCTTGTGAGCCCCGGTTTTACTTTGAGCAAATAGCGGTAATAAGGTGCCTTTTGCACAATCTGGTCAATATAAAATTTTCGTTCTGGTCGTGGGCCTACTAAACTCATTTCACCTTTGATAATATTCCAGAACTGTGGTAATTCATCCAGCCTCCATTTACGCATTACTTTGCCCCATGGTGTTATACGCTCATCATTGTCCCTGGAAAGTGCAGGACCATTCTCTTCTGCATGCATCACCATACTTCTGAACTTATGTATAAAGAAAGGCTTTCCTTTTAAACCAATGCGTTCCTGGGAATAAAAAATACTGCCTTTTGATGAAAGTTTGGTTCGAATGATGACATACAACAATAAAGGCGAAAGCAGTACTAAAGCAAACAATGAAATCACAACATCAACCAGTCGTTTAATATTTAGCTGCCACTCCTGCATCATGTTATTGTGCAGCTCCACCAGCATAGCACCCATGATGTTAGTCGTTTTTACAGAGCCTGAAAGAATTGCAGATGTATTGGGCAATAATTTTATCTGCACATTATGTTCGCTCAAAAGGTTAATACTTTTTTCAACTACCGCTTCTTCTTCAGTAGCAATAATTACCTGTTCAATTTGTTTTTCACGAATGATAGAAGAGAGTTGGTCCAGTGTGCCAAGATGTGGCAGGAATTTGCTCAAATCGTTGTCAAGTTCATTCGTAGAAATAAATCCGCAAAAATTATAACCGATTTCTTCCTCTGCTTCACGAATGTCTTTATACAATTTCATTGCTTTGATGCCATTACCAATAATGATGGTATTGATATTGATAGCACCTTTGTGAACTTGTTTTTTGATGCGCTGTAAAATAAACCACCTAAACAGCCAAAAGAAAAAGAAATGAATTGCAAACAGCCATGCAGCTTCTTTATAGTAATATGTGTAATCAGCAATCTTATCATCCAGAATAAAAACAAAGAACAATACCGTGCAACCGAGCAATGTGCCAAAAAAAGTATTCGTTAATTCCTGCAATCTTGATTTGTGATATAAGTCCCTGTAGCTTCCATTTAAGTGAAACAATGCAATCCAGCATAATGGAATTAAACTGATGCCGAGAAAAAACTTTTCATCATAACGCTGGTCAAATAATGATTCTGCTTCACCCAATAACAAGCGCCTTTGCAAATAAAATAAACCCCAGCCCAAAAGAGCAGCCAGCCAATCGGCAAGCACATACCAGCGAACAGTTATGCGGTTGTTTTGATTCATTCAATATCAGGATGCAGTGGAGCGTTGAATTTTAGTAAGTATTTGATGTGCCACATCCATCGCACGCAGGCCATCAACTTCCGTTACTACAGTTGTTTTGTTTTCTATAATTGAATCTTTGAATTGCTGCAATTCCATTTTAATGGCATTCACATCTTTTACAACAGGGTTGGATACAGCAATTGTTTTTACACCATCTCTCGTTTCTATATCAAAGGTAAAAGCGTCTTTATCATTAGTGCCTTTCATTTTTATGATTTCACTTTTCTTCTCCAGGAAATCAATTCCAATATACGCATCACGTTGAAACAAACGAATCTTGCGCATCTTCTTCATGCTGATGCGGCTGCTGGTTAAATTGGCAACACATCCATTATCAAATTCAATACGAACGTTGGCAATATCAGGTGTATCCGTCATCACTGCTACACCATTTGCATGCACTTGTTTTACATCACTCTTCACTATGCTTAAAATAATATCAATATCATGAATCATTAAATCCAGTATCACACTTACCTCTGTACCACGAGGATTAAACTGCGATAAGCGATGTACTTCTATAAACATCGGGTTCAACTGCATATCTTTCACAGCCAGATAAGCAGGATTAAAACGCTCCACATGACCCACCTGTAATTTTACATTTGCTTCACGTACCAGTTTTACCAATTCATTTGCTTCATCCATCGTATTGCACATCGGTTTTTCCACAAACACATGTTTGCCCATACGTACCGCCGTTCTGCACAAATCAAAATGATGATTGGTAGGCGCTACAATATCAGCCGCATCAATCAAGGCCATCAGTTCTTCAGGACGGTTGTAGCGTTTGAGATTGTATTTTTCCATCACCGCTTTCGCTGTACGTTCACTAGGGTCATAAAAACCCACGAGCTCTACGCCTTCAATTTCTTTCCAGTTGTTTAAATGAAATTTTCCAAGATGTCCGGCACCGAATACGCCTATTTTGAGCATGATAATAATGTTAGTTGACAAATATAAACACCCTTTTGGCAAGGATGAAGACAATAAAAAAAGT
>JBKCJY010000136.1:0-2411 GCA_046301455.1 Chitinophagaceae bacterium
AGGCTGGTAATTGGTTTGGCGACCAAGACCAATAGCACTTTGAGCTATGAGATAACCACCGGTTAGGAATAATAAGATAATACCAGTAGCGATGTACGCTTTGTTTTTCCAGAAAGGAAGCGGCTCACCACGATGAATACCTTCTTTTTCATCCGTTAATTTTTTGAGGTTGCTGTTTACCTGTAATAAGATAAATGCAACAACAGCCAATACCAGTGCAAGAATACCGAAGAGGAAAGAGTTGTCAGAAGCTGGTTCTGGCGTTAAAGTAGTGTCCCCAGGCTTAGGTCCTGCCACGGGTGTATTGATATATTTTACAATAGCGTCTATTTCTGGCTCAGTCAATTGAGGAAATGCCGTCATTACAACACCATTATACTCTTTCAAAAGATTAGCAGCATAAGCATCCGTTTTTGAGAAAGCTACCGGATTGTGGATCCAGGCTACTAATTTTTTACGGTCGCTCCACGGGCCACGTTCTTCCAATCCAGCTAAAGCCGGGCCGGTCAATTTTTTATTAATAGCATGGCAGCTTGCACAATTGGCGGTAAATAATGCCTTGCCATCCTGTGCCATCAAATTGCTGCAAAAACCACTAATAATAAGGATTACACTTAAAAAAAGTACCTGAACGGAGATTGATTTTGGTTGATTCATAACGCTACAAAAACGTAATATGATGAGGAATTATATCCTTTGATACAGGGTGCAAATTTAGGGGACGATACTGACATAATATCCACAGTTACAAAAATTTTTTTACCCTTGTTTTACAAATCGTTTTTGTTTACGCAATAAAGTATCAACTATTTTTAAATGCACCTTGCAACAGGAAGTTTAAATATGTTTTTTCTCAATGGGAACAATGATTTTTTTAGCAATTTTAAACAACTACGATACTTCTTTTTGATTTCAGTTTTAATTGAAAACTTAATAAATACAAAGTGGTAATAAAGTTTTTTGATGAATTGTATGGCACTGCCGCCAAAACTCATCACATTTGCATCAATGTTTGCAAGTTTATTTATTCGCTTAAAAGATAAATGGAAGGTTAACTGGTTTCAGTTTGTGCTCATTTTTACAACATTTGCTCTGGGTGGTAGTTTGTGTGCCCGTGCGGGCAGTTGGTTGCTGCAATTGATTTTAGATGAAAAGAACTGGGTGTACTGGGTGTTGTATGTTCCGCTTATAACCATTCTCTGGCCCATGTGTGTGCTGCTGGTGAGTATTCCCTTTGGACAGTTTCGATTTTTTACAAACTATTTGAAAAAAATGGGTGCGAAGATGGGGTTTGTGACAAACAATGACCCCAATGCCAATAAACAGGACCTATCCGAGAACAAGTCTTGAGCTGAGGCCTCTTTTTATCAATTTGGCGCTCTCACTATGCTTTTATCCTGCTTCAGGTATACTGTTACTATGGTGAATGAGTGGAACCCAAACGCTTTATGGTGGGAGGAAGTACGGCTCATGGTGGAAGGGGCCTGCCCTCAGGGCGCAAGCAGCATGGCTTCCGCAGCCATATAGGCAAAACTACCCCATTGATTGCCAGCGATGATCTTCTCAAAAATGGCTTTGGCTTTTTCTTTTTGTCCGTTTAGGCGATAATAATTGCCCAGCCCAAAGCCCAGCGTTGTACTGCTGAGGGTATTACTGTTGCTGAAGATGGAGTTATACAGTTCCTCAGGGTTTTGTTGCTGCTTATATAATAATAAAATGGTGAGATAGCCTTCGTTTTCAATCAACTTCACGTCTTTGCTGATGGTTTGGAGCAATACTTCTGCTTCTTTTTCTTTTTTCAATTCTCTTAATGTGATGTAATACCATTTGGCCGCTGCCACATACATATCCGGATTGGTGGAAACCTTAAGGCATTCTTTATATGCCTTTTGAGCATTTTTAAAATCAGCCTTTAGATAATAAGCCAATCCCAGGTGATACCAGATATTGGACTGCAATGTACTGGTAGGAATGTTTTGAGCATTTGGCATACCATCGGGTTCTATTTCATCAGCCTTTCCTTTTATTAATAATGCTGCCTTTTCAAAATCAGCAATGGCTTTGTCAATACATCTTGTAGTGAGATAGCGGTGTCCCCGATGACGGTAAAAGCGTGCATCGTTGGGATGCATCTGGATGCCTTTTGTATAAATGCTGATAGCCTCGTCGTATTTGCCCATATATGCTACCCTTCTTCCATACCATATTAATGCATCGGCATTGGAAGTGTCTTTTAAATAAACAGTTTGTGTGTTTTCAATATCAGCATGGAGTTTAGTCTTTGTTTCTGCTGAAAAAGAAATTGCAGGATACGATTTGCCACTGCAAAAAGTGATTTGAGCTGATGTTGTTTGTACAAATAATAACATCAAACAAAAAAGAAGTATTCGTTGCATGGCAGAAAGTTACAA
>JBKCJY010000137.1:0-6273 GCA_046301455.1 Chitinophagaceae bacterium
CTCAATTACCGGGAAAAAAACACGGCCGTGGTGGTATACATCATTCCAGTAATTTAATGGGGTATGTATTTTACCGGCAATAATGTTATGATTACCCTTATAATTGAATTTAACAAAACTGCGCTCTATACTGGGTAAAAAATTAGTGGAAGAATTACTGTTATAACGTATTACATATTCGCCTAAAAATGAAATCTTATCTGTAATGGTAGACGTAATAAAAAAATCGTGTTCCCCAAGTAGAAAGCTGGAAGTTTTTGAATGGTCATTGGATAGATCAGTCATATGATCCAGATGACCGAATCCGTTAAATTGCGTTCTGGGCTTTTGTGCTGCTGCTTCAAATAGCAAAACACTAGAAAACATTAATAATAGTAAGATTTTTATCATTTCAAGAGATCTTTTCATTTAATTTGGAAATTTGGGTAATTGCAATTTGCAGATCCTGCAACTTCCACGGCTTATTAATAAAAGCAGTAATTAATTCTGCATGCAATAACTCTCTTACCTCAAATTTATCTGCCTGGCCGGACAGCAAGATGCATTCAAGCTCAGGATATTTCGTTTTTACAGCATAAATAAGTTCATAACCGCTCATTTGAGGCATACGGTAGTCAGTAATGAGAAAAGCAATTTCAAAATCATTGTTTTGTAAATAATCAATCTGCTGAAGTGTTGTACAAGGATCTGTAATCAATTCCAGAAGTATTTCTTCGTTTTTGAAGATCTCTCTCAACTGTATTTCAAGCATTTGCAGCACATAAGGGTCATCGTCAATACAGATAACTGCAAGTTTACGTAATGCGCCATAGTTGTTATTTGCTGTTGAATTCATAATACCGGGGTAGGATAGATTAAAGGGATTTATAGTAGATTTTTAACGAAAATAAGCTAACTTGACAGTGCTTGTTACAATATTTAACCTATTCTTTAAAAAAATTATACAGATTATATGCTTTTTTAAAAAAATATAAGTTATTATACTTATAGAACATTGATGCAAAGGTTATTTACTACTGAGCCTTTGCATTACTGAGTTTTTAAAAAAATTGTTACCGTTTCTATTTAAAACGGGATGATTATACTTAGAATCATATTTGAACAGGCTGGGCGATATTTTATTAAAAAAAATTTATTGAAATAATGAGTTTTTTTCTTTTAATTACGCTTTGATGATAAAATTCCGAAGAATACAAAGTGTTTTAACATTCAGCGAGTAAGGCTCTTTTTTTTAAAAGCGGAAATGAAATTTATATACTGTTGACGGAGTCACAATTTTAAAATTAAACTGTAAATAAGAATTTTTTAAATGGATTTAAGACATCTTAGAATTATAAAGTTTTTTTTATTAGCCTTCACCTTTTTCTCTAATACTTCTTTATGGTCACAAACAGTTGAAGAGCTGAGAATAAAATTAAACAATCGATCTCTGACTGTTACAGAAAGAGTAGATTGTTTAAACAATTTATCACGTGAGCTTAATTATATTTCATCGGTAGAATCGTTTTCCTATGCAACAGAGGCGCTGAACCTCAGCCTTAAATCAAATTACGTGAACGGTCAGGCTTACGCTTACAGAAGCTTGGCATCTGTTTACTCCTATCTAGGAGCGTATGCAGAAACCATCGTTAACCTCAACAAGGCAATATCCATCTTTCGCTCAAGTGGAGATTCTATTGGTGTTGCCAACTGTTATATTACACTGGGGCATACTTACAGACGATTACAAAGAAACGAAGAGGAAATTAAATACCACCAGCTATCATATAAAATGATTTTGCCAACACTTCGATTTGACCGCATTGCAGTCGTTACACATAATTACTCAGAAGCACTTTTAAATGGAGGTTTTTTAGATCAATCATGTGAATTGGGTAAAAAAGCAATTGTTATAGCTGACTCTTTCAAGATACTTCCGTTATTATCTTCCTGCTATAAGGTTATGGGTAACCTCTATCTTAAAAAGCAAAAAGCAGATAGTGCTGATTTTTGGTTTTCCAAAGCACTAGCCATATCCAAACAATTGGGAGAAAATTCACAGAAAATTGCCACGGTAGAAAGCATGCTGGGCAAAGCAGATATTCTGCATCTAAAAGGTAACAATCAGGCAGAAGAGAAGCTATTGTTTGAAATTATCGGTTTTGTTAAACAATATAAAATGTATTCTTATGCTGACGGTGTATATGAACGTCTCCTGCAAGATCTACTGAATAATGATTTGTCACTTAAAGGAAAAAAAATTCTAGAAGACTATAAAATACTCAAGGAGCAGATTGCAGATTATCAGAATCAACAGAAATTTAGTTTAATTACTGCTACGGAAAATTTTATAAAACTGGAGGAGGCAAATAAACAGCTAAATATTGAAACGGCTCTACAGAAATCAATGATCGCCGAAGAACGACAAAACAGAATTCTGATAAGTATTTTTTCAATCATACTTTGTATTTTATTGATACTATCAATAATTTATTTTACGAAAATAAAAAAAGCCAATCAGCTGCTTCTTGAGCAGGAGAAAATAATACTTCTTAAAAACAAAGAGTTGGATGAACTGAATAAAACAAAAGACAAATTCTTCAGTATCGTATCGCACGATTTTCAGGCTCCACTTGGTTCTGTAAGCTCCTTTTCAAAACTGCTCGTTAATAACATTGGAGCCATCCCTAATGAGGAATTAAAGGAGTTAGGAGAGGTTTTAAATAAGCAGGTTGATAAGTCACTTGAATTTGCTCAGAACTTGTTAACCTGGTCAAAACTTCAGATGCACAACCCCGGTACAAATCCGGAAAAAATAGATGTGGTTCAATTCATAGATAATCTGTATAGGTTTAAAGAACCGCTTTTTAGAGACAAGGGTATTACATTGATAAAAAATTTAGAGTCCGTAGCAGCTGTGGCAGACAAATCACAGCTTGAGTTCATTTTACGTAATCTTATCAGAAATGCCATCAAATTTACCCCCATCAGCGGCAGCATTAGTATTACTGCTCAACAGCAAGGCGCCTTTGTAAAAATAATAATCAAAGACTCAGGAGCGGGCTTTACTGCATCTGACCTTGAAAAAACAAAAAGAGGTGAGTTTCTGGTAAGCACACCCGGCACCAATCAGGAACAGGGTACTGGTCTGGGGCTGGTTTTATGTAGAGAATTTGTACACTTAAATAATGGAAAGTTATTGATTGAAAACGCCAGTGATGGCGGAGCAGAGGTTACATTAATACTACCTTCTGCCTGATCAATCTTATATATCAGCTATTGCAAAAGAACCTGATGTTATCAAGTAACAAAGCCACCTCATTTCTTAAAGTATGCGCTGTACTGCTGACATTCACAGTTGGTTCTCCAGCTGTTGTATACGCATCTTTGTATCTGTCAATGGCATCCAGTAAAGATGTTTGCTCCAGCATTTTAAGACCGGGCTGAATTTTATGAGCCGCTTTTCTCAAATTTTCAACCGATTCAACATTTGCAACATCGTTGATTGTCTTTTGAAATAATTCCAATTCGTGTGATAAAGCAATTAGTAATTGTTTTACAAAATCAGTATCGTCTCCTGCAATTGCAAAAAATGCATTTAACTTCAAAGGCTCCCGGTCCATAGAAGTGTTTTACATACAATATAACCGATTAGAACAGAATAGCGTAATTAAAAAATGAAAAATTCATTTTTTTTCAAAATCTTTGGTCCGTAGAATAAAGGCAGGCCGGTAAAATAGCAATGCCTGATACCAGATAACTTTTAACCAATCATTTAACTCAATAGCAACTACATTTGCACGCAAAACAATATAAATCAATGACCAGATCAAAAAAACTGACTTTTCTTCTTCTTTTATTCATAGCTGTATCTTATTCAACCTACGCACAGGAAACCAAGGCACCTGTTAAAAAAGACTGGAGCAAGATCAATCTTACCAACCGCCCTAAAGATCATTTGATGTTTCAATTGGGCTATCTTAATTGGGTACAAACACCCGACTCAATTGTAACAAGTGGTTTATCCCGTTCTTTTAATTTTTATTTTTCATTTGACTTTCCGTTTAAAACGGATCCACGCTGGAGCGTAGGTATTGGAGTAGGCGCAGGAACTGATCATATGTTTTTTGACAAAAACGCAAAAAGAGATTTAAACATCATCAACAACAGGGAATTTCGGTTTGCAAAAAATACAGGTGTAGATACAGCAAATGTGTACAAGAATATGAAGTTGCAAACGGCATATCTTGAAGCACCGGTAGAGCTGCGTTTTATGCTCAATCCCGAAAACCCAAACAAGAGCTGGAAGTTTGCATTGGGAGTAAAGGTGGGAACATTGGTAAGCGCTGTTGATAAAACCAAATTTGAGCGTGATGGCTTTGGCAATGTGCAGTTCACCAGAAAAGAAAGAAGCCGCCAGCATTTTAATAGTTTAAGGTTTGCACCAACCGCCAGAATCGGTTATGGTAATATTGGTTTGTTTGCCCAATATCAATTAAATGATTTTATCAAAGAAAACCAGGGTCCTAATCTTATTCGACCGTTTACAATAGGCTTTGTGCTTACGGGTTTATAATTCTATTGCAAATTATTTTATAAAGCGGATGAAGAAACATCCGCTTTTTTATTGCCCTTTCAGTATTAAAAGATGAATTAGAGAAGGAGTGTTACTTTTGCTCTCCATTATAATTATGATTGAACGTAAAAAAATAGACAGTGAGCGTGCAGTGCTGGTGGGCCTGGTTCATAAAGACCAAACTGAGCCGCAAGTGAATGAATACCTTGATGAACTTGCCTTCTTAGCTGAAACAGCCGGGGCAGAAACGATCAAACGATTTACACAAAAACTTCAGCACCCTGACAGCAAAACTTTTGTGGGTAAGGGAAAGCTTGAAGAAATAAGGCAATATGTAGTATCCAAAAACATTTCACTTGTAATATTTGATGACGAGCTTACAGGGGCACAGATCATGAATATTGAAAAGGCGCTGGGCGTATATACCATTGACAGAAGCGATCTGATCCTTGACATTTTTGCCAGCCGTGCAAAAACTGCACAAGCAAAAACACAGGTGGAGCTGGCACAATATCAATACCTGTTGCCAAGATTAAAAGGCATGTGGAAACACCTGGAACGGCAGGGCGGTGGTATTGGTACAAGAGGTCCCGGTGAAACGGAGATTGAAACGGACAGGCGTATCGTAAAAGATAAAATTTCTTTGTTGCGTAAACGACTTGCTGAAATTGATAAACAGGCATTCACACAACGAAAGGACCGTGGTGAGTTTATACGTGTGGCCTTAGTAGGTTATACCAATGTTGGAAAAAGCACATTGATGAATTTGTTGAGTAAGCGTGAGGTTTTTGCAGAAAATAAATTATTTGCCACACTTGATACTACTACGAGCAAAGTAGTGTTTGAAAGCACACCATTTCTGCTGAGTGATACGGTTGGATTCATTCGCAAGTTACCGCATCACTTAGTTGAAAGTTTTAAAAGTACATTGGATGAAGTGCGTGAAAGTGATGTGCTTTTACATGTGGTTGATATTTCACATCCGCAGTATGAAGAACAGATGCAGGTGGTTTTAAAAACCTTGCAGGAAATGAAATGTGCTGATAAACCTGTTGTAACTGTTTTCAATAAAATGGATTTGTATGAACAGCACCAGTTTGATGAATGGCTGGAAGATGGTGTGAAAGAAATGATTTTGCGTGAACTTAAAGAACGATGGGAACAGGAAACACAAGGTCATTGTGTTTTTATTAGCGCTTCTGAGAAAAGAAATATTGATGAGCTGCGTTCAAAGATACTGGACAGTGTGCGTGAACTCTACCGCATCCGTTATCCTTATAAATCAGAATTTCTTTATTGATGTCTTCTTCCAAAAAATACAACTGGCATAAAGTGGGTGAAAGTGTTGATGATTTTTTTTGGCAGGAAAACAACTTGTGCGAAATACAGATAAAAGGCAAAACCATTTGTATGGTACGCAAAGGCGCAGATGTATTTGCCTGTGCTCATAAATGCCCGCATGCCGGTGGTCATTTGGCTGATGGGTTTGTTGATGCACTGGGTAATATTGTGTGCCCGCTGCACCGCTATAAGTTCAGCCTGCAAAATGGAAGAAATGTAACAGGTGAAGGTTATTATTTAAAAACGTATCCTGTTGAAGTGCGGGAAAGCGGTGTTTATATTGGTATAGAAGAAGGCGGGATGTTTCAATTATTTAAGTAAAAAAGTTGGGGATTGCTTGGGGACAAAAACTGAAATCCCCTATTTTTGCACTCCCG
>JBKCJY010000138.1:0-1491 GCA_046301455.1 Chitinophagaceae bacterium
CCATTGGAGTTATTAAAACTGCGGAGAGTGCTCATGGTAGCATCATAGGTAAACGTAAAACGGATATTATTCATTTCAAAACCAATCATCGCAATGGCAGCATCATTCCAGCGGTAGTAGGCACCACCAAAGATTACTTTAGTGCCATCTCCCACAAGATTATAAGCTGCATTGCCTCCAAACACAAGTTCACTGGCTCTTGCCTGGTTACTGTAATAAGCATTGGGATTAATAATCCAGTCATCATTCAGTTTAAAACTTCCGTTTAAAAAGCCAATATAACGGCGTGGCACTTCATTACCACTGTTACTAAAAAACGTTTCTTTGGGTTTATTGATGTGCTGCACCGATACACCTGCATTTACATATACATTCTCTGTAGGAAAATAAGCATAGTTCATGCCCACCTGTAAATCAAAATAAGAAGTATTGGTATTGGTTAAAAATGCTTCGCCTGTGGGGTTGCCTGCATCAAACACTTTACCGTTCCATTGGTTATCAAATGTAAACTTGGTAATATCAACCCGCTTACTGGCAAAGCCTGCATTAAAACCAGCAGAGAGCAAACTGCTGAGCCCGATCATTTGATGGTAAGCAATACTTCCATATACTTTATTGCTTCTTAAATTGCCACGGCCTGCCACATCATTTAAAATAACAGCACCAAGCCCCACCCAGCCATTTTCAATTTTATTGCGAAACACCTGTACATCACCAAACACACTTGCTGTTTTAAACGGCACGGGTACTGATGTCCATTGGCTGCGGTATTGAACACCAATTCTGTAATCAGCTTCGGGAATAAAACCGGTATTGGCAGGATTGGTAGTGAGCGGGGAATTCATAAACTGTGAAAAATGCAGATCCTGTGCTTCAGCAATTATACTGAACATTACAGCAAGCACTGAAAAAGCAATTTTATATTTTATGTTCCCCATCATCATACAAATTAAATACAACCGTTCAAAAAGAATGTTGTTTCAACAATAAAGTTTAACGCAACAATGTAACATCACCCTTCTTTCGTACTTTCTCTCCGTTGAAGTACTCAATGTCTAATGTCCATGCATAAGCATCCATAGGTTGCGGAGTGCCTTTATATTTTCCATCCCATCCAATACTTTGTGTACGTGATTCAAACACCATCAATCCCTGGCGGTTATAAACACGCAAGGTCATTTTTGAAATACCAAAACCACGCACAATAAACACATCATTCACGCCATCACCATTAGGTGAAAACGCAGAAGGTAAATCATTTACAATATTGATAATAGATTCAACTGGTATGCAAGTGGAATCAAAACAACCCGCTGCATTAAACACCGTTTGGCAAACAATATTGGCCGGGTTGGGTGCAACGTATTGATGAACAGGATCACGCAGTGTTGAGGTACCTCCATCACCAAAAGTCCAAAGCCATCGGACTACATCATTGGATGCTGTACTTGTAAACCGTGTGGGAGTATTTTCCTGTGATGGGTTGGGATT
>JBKCJY010000139.1:0-6673 GCA_046301455.1 Chitinophagaceae bacterium
CACCGGGTTACTTAAAGAAGTATCTTTTAAAAGCATCCACCCACGTAAAGAGAATAAAATCGGTATTCAAACCGATGATGTTGTTTTGTATATAGAAGCAGAAAAGAAAGAACGTGAAATAGGGATGAAATTCCCTGAAACATTTACTGTTCTAACCAAAGGATCTGATGTAGAAGCTGATAAAGATGAATTGGAATGGAGTTATAACTGGCAATTGAATGAGCCGTATCGTTTATACATTGCTACCGCAACTGACTCTGCATCTAACTTTATTTTATACTCCGGTTATATCTATTTTTCCAGGGAAAACAAGTGGAAACTGATTGGCACTGTTAAACATACAGGCAGATGGGGAACGATAAAAACCACATCAACAGTAAGAACACATACCAATGGTTCAGCAGATATGGTAAGTGCTGACTGGTTGCAGCGGAGCAATGGCAGCTGGAAGAATATGCTTTCTACATCAGTCACAACACCTATCATTAATCCTTTAAGCAATATTGACAGTACAACACAGGCTGCAGCAGATGATGTAATGATTCAACAATTTATCAAAGAAAATAAAACAGATGCTTTGAATAAACATGAAGATGTTTATTACAGCATCATCAAACAAGGCACAGGAAGAAAAGTACGAGTAACAGATACTGTTACTGTTTTTTATAAAGGTTATTTATTAAGCGATGGTTCAGTATTTGATCAAACAAGAGAAAAGCCGGCCACATTTCCGCTCAACCGTTTAATCAAAGGATGGCAGATTGGAGTTCCCCTACTGAACATGGGAGGCAAAATAAAAATTGTGATACCATCAGGACTTGCCTATGGCATCAGAACCAGAAGTCCGAAGATTCCGCCAAACAGCATTTTAGTGTTTGAAGTTGAAGTGGTGGAAGCAAAATAAAAACTTTGCTAGCCAAATGCAAGCCTTTTTTGGATATGTACAAAAAAATATGGGGTGGCTTTGCCACCCCATAAATATGAAAAATAAATTAATGAAACGATTTATTTCAAGGCCCACTCAAAAAAGGCGTCCACATCTTTTTTAAACTCTATCATGTCAGGCATATTAATGTAATACATGTGTCCACTGTTATAGAAATAATGTTTTACATTTTTGCGTGCTTCAGGTTTTAAAAACATGTGCTCCACATCATACTTTGCAGTAAAATATGGCGTAGCAAAATCATAATAACCACTGCCCACATATACTTTTAATGCTGGATTTTTGGTCATAGCATCTCTTAAACTTTCAGCCACATTCAAATACTGGTTTTGCACATTGTTATAATTCCACGGATATACATTTCCGAAAATATTATACGGCTTCTCTTCTTTAAAATTTAAATCGTTTTGAAAGTAATCATTGATAGCACTTGTAAACGGTCCGTCAATATTAGTGAAGGATGGATCAAAACTTACAAGCTCACCTGCGTTGTCCAGATCATTACCGGTAAAACGTGCATCTAATCTTCCAATCGTTAATCCATCTTTTCTTCTTAGTTCTTTATAAAAACGATTTTCTTCTACTCTCAAATTTGCATTTAAACAATATTCTTTACTGAGGCCGGTGTAATAACTCATTCTCTCAGCTATCTTTTCTGTTTCAGCAGCCGTTAACCATCCGCCTTTTAATAAAGCACTGGCATATTCACCCAAGGCAAACGCTTCACTTTCACGCATGGCCCTTGCAAAATCATTCTGTAATTCAGGACTTAATTTTTTATGATACCATGCAGCAGCTGTGTAAGAAGGAATATATAAAGCACGTGGTAAATCATTGCCTACATAATAATCATTTGTTCCAAAGTTGAGCACCGGTGATATTAAAAAGATACCATTGATATAAATGCGGTAACTATCTGTTAGAAATTTACTCAACCCGGCCGCTCTTGTAGTACCATAACTTTCTCCTGCTAAAAATTTAGCGGAACCCCATCGTTCGTACTTCGATAAAAAATAACGGATGAAAGAACCAACACTTTGTACATCTTCTACGTAACCATGAAACTGTTTTGGACTTTCACCGCTTGCAGCACGGGAGAAGCCTGTTGAAACCGGATCAATAAATACCAAATCAGTTTTATCAAGCCAACTATATTCATTATTGATTACTTTATAAGGTGGTGCGGTAGCAGTTCCATCATCCTTGAGCAAAACACGTTTGGGCCCCAAAGCACCCATGTGCAACCATACTGATGATGAACCTGGCCCACCATTAAAGGTGAACGTTATGGGACGATTTGCAGCAGTTTCTCCTTTCTTTTTATAATAAGTAAAAAACACTTTGGCGATAAGCTTTCCTGTATCGTTCTTTAAATCAAGATATCCCGTGTGTGTTGTATACTCCAATTTTACTGCTCCATAGCTTACAGTGCCTGAACTTACAGTAACCTGCACACCTGAAGGGATGTACTCTTTTGTTTCAACTGTTTTTGTTTGTGCAAAAGCAGTAATAAAAAAATAACAAAGGGTAAATGTTAAAACATATCTCATATGGCATTAAATTTGAGCAAGAAAGTTAGCTATTTCCTGTTATCTGCTACCAAAAATTTACATCTATGCAAAAAGAACAAACCTTTGACAAAGAACCTATCCTGTTTCACCATCTCGTTATTTACATTTTACTACTGGCATTGATTATTTTTTCATAAAGCATAAATATTCCTATCATTTATTCTACTATTCTTCACTTATAAAATGAATAATTATGCCTATTGTTAAAGTAATTTAAGTAATTGCCTCTTCAGAAAAAGGCATTGATGATGCTATACGCACTGCTGTTGTCGAAGCATCAAAAACTGTTCGGAACATTGACTCCGTTTATGTACAGGATATTAAAGCGCATGTAAAAGATGGACAGGTTACTACTTTTGGATGTGTTTGTAAAATTTCGTTCAGGCTTGAATAAAAAAACCACAAAGAGCATATCCCCTTCAAAAACCGCAAAGGATATAACAGGAAGCCCTTTGCTGAATGTTTGAATTCTTTTGCCCGATGTGGTTTGTACGTTTTGAAGAACTTTTAAACTTTGGCTAAGTTATTCTGTAACTATGCTGCTACTTCTTCCTTATCATGTTTTGCATATTCATCAATTAATTTCCTTTGCAGTTCAAAAGGCATTGCTGCATATTCCAGGACCGAACTTCTGAATTTTGCACGACCCTGTGTAATTGAACGGAGTGATGATGAAAAACCTTCCATTTCACTCAACGGCACACGGCTCACCACTTTTTGAAAATGCCCTTCGCTATCAATACCTTCAACAATAGCACGGCGTGTTTGCAAATCGCCCATCACTGCACCGGTTAAATCATCGGGGCACAATACTTCAACATGATAAATAGGTTCCAGTATCTGCGGATCAGCCTGTTGGAATGCCTGACGAAATGCCTGAAGGCCTGCAATTTTAAAACTGATATCATTGCTGTCGACCGGGTGCATCTTACCATCATATACACAAACACGCACATCACGCACATAAGAACCCGTGAGTGGGCCCACATGCATTTTTTCCATCACCCCTTTTAAAATACTTGGGAGGAAACGTGCATCAATAGCACCGCCAACAATGCAATTATAAAAAACTAATTTACCACCCCATTCCAAATCATGCACATCACGACCACGCACTGAAATATCAGTTGGCTCAGGCATGCCTTCATACCAAGGTTCAATACGCATATACACTTCACCAAACTGCCCGCTGCCGCCACTTTGTTTTTTATGACGATAATTGGCATCAGCCATCTTGCGTATAGTTTCCCTGTAAGGTATACGTGGTTTAATAAATCTCACTTCCAGTTTATGATTGTGTTCAATCTTCCATTTGGCAACTGCCAAGTGCATATCGCCCTGGCAATGAATCAATGTTTGCTTTAACTCCTGCGATACTTCAACGATGATTGTGGGATCTTCTTCACGCAACTGGTGCAATGCCTGTGAAAGTTTTTCTTCTTCACCTTTCTTCAACGGTTCAATTGCAACTGTCATATTTGGTGCAGGAAATTCAATGGAAGGTAATTCATAATTTTTTCCTCTTGTATGCAATGTGTTATTGGTATGTGTGTTTTTTAATTTAAGCGTTGCTCCAATATCACCTGCTACCAGTTCACTTACCTGTGTTCGCTTATTACCTTCTACCAAAAACAACTGGTTTATTTTTTCAGAAACTCCTGTTGTTTCATTCTCCAGTTCCATTCCGGTTTTAATCGTTCCACTGTACACTTTAAAGAATGACATTTCTCCCACATGTGGTTCGCTCACTGTTTTATAAATAAAAATACAAGCAGGGCCATTAGCGTCGCAGGTGAGTGTATCACCGCTTTTCGTTTTTTGCGCAGGCATTTCATTAGCACTTGGGCAACAGTTATCAATAAAACCCATAAGTCGTCCGCTACCCATATCATTCAACGCACTCAAACAAAATAGAGGAAATATATCATGATTGATCAATGATTGTTTCAAACCTATTCGCATTTCATCTTCATCAAGTTCACCTTTATCTAAATAATGTTCCAGTAAAGTTTCATCATTTACTGCCACAGCTTCCACTAAGATGCGATGGAGTTCATCAGCCTTTTCTTTTTCACTGTCAGGTATTGGAAGTTTTTCAGGCTTGCCACCTCCAGCAGGGAATTGATACATGGTCATTTTCAACACATCAACGATGGCGTTGAATCCCGCACCTGTGTTCAGTGGATATTGCACAACTGTTACTTTGTTTCCAAAATGATTTTTTGCTTCCGCAACCGTTTTATCAAAATCTGCATTCTCATCATCCAGTTTATTTACAGCAAGTATCATGGGTGTTTTAAACTGTTCTGTATATTCCCAAATAATATCAGTGCCCACTTCGACTCCCATAATGGAGTTAAGAAGCATAAGACCTGTATCTGCCACACGAAGTGCAGAAATTACTTCGCCTACAAAATCGTCGTAACCCGGCGTGTCAATGATGTTGATTTTATAACCACGCCATTTGGTGTGAAGGAGTTTTGAAAAGATGGAGTTGCCACGCTGCTGTTCCAGTTCATGATAATCAGCAACAGTATTTTTTTCCATTACTGAACCCCGGCGGTTAATAATACCGGCTTCAAAAAGCATGCATTCCGCTAAGGATGTCTTACCGGAGCCAGCGTGGCCCAGCAAGACAATGTTTTTTACGTGTGAAGTATCAAACTCTGCCATAACAATAATTTTAAGTTATAAGAATAGAAGACCTGTTCCGGTTAACGGAAGGTTCTGTTGATTTACTTAAGAAGGGGACGGCTTTGTTGGGTTAGTTAGTAAGGCAGAAACGAATTGTTACGATCGAACTTTAAAATGGGTAAAATCCCGGCGTAACTCTGAGATAGTGGATTCAAGGTCGGTAAATTGCTGATGGAGTTGTTCGTGTTCGGTAAAGATGTCGCTGGAAAGATGGTTTTCGCTTAAACCTGTTTCCAGTTGCAATTTACGGTCGTGTGTTTTGATGGCTTGCTTCAGATCATGAATATTGATCTGCTGAATATAAAACTGGTTGTGGTAGTGTTCAACTTCGGTTAGCACTTCTTTGTCGTTTTGATTACGGGCCATTTCAGTGAGTTGGTCTCTTAACCGACCCAGTTCGTTTCTGTAGGAACGCAAATTCTCCCTCCATGAATTGCATTCCCTGTTGAGCTGTGTTGTGTCTGTAGTAACCATGGGAATAAAATTTAAATGATAAAATATGGGTGACCTCAAAGAACTTCTTAAATCTAAGCATAATTTTCCAAATAACCTACATCATTTTTACACTGTACAGCTCATATATTGGCCTGATTTTGATTGTAGGAAATACCAAATGTGCTTTGTATCTTAGCGCCGGCCTATTCATATCCTGATTTTGAAAAACAAATTGCATAAAATGAAATATTTAGCCTTTGTACTGGCAGCCGTAATATTACTGTGCGGCGCAACTTCAGCTCAACAAATCAAGACCAAAAACTCTGCATTACTTTCTTTCAACATCAGTTTTTCTGACTACAATACTCCTGCTTTAATTCGTGATTCATCCTTTAGCAAAGCATTCAACGGAACTGACTGGCTTAATCCTAGTAAAAAATCATTTGGTATTGGCATGAGCTGGTGGAAACAGTTAACCCCAAAAATTGATTTCAGTGCGTCCTTAACCGGTACGTTTTCAAACTTCCCAGAACTGTTTGTAAAAGGTGATAGCATTGGCCAGGCCGGTTTTACTCCGCAGTTGGATGCATTAATTCATTTAAATGCATTAAAACAAACTGCAACTGTAAATCCGTTTTTAACAGTCGGTGCCGGGGCAGGAATGTTCCAAAGTGAGTTTGCTGCATATGCTCCAGTGGGCGCAGGATTAAAAATTCTTTTTAATGAAGGTGCTTTTTTAATTGCTCAAACACAATACAGGCTGGCGCTAACTGATGCGATTACCAATGACTATTTGTTTTACAGCATCGGCTTTGCACAAACAATGGGTAAGCGTAAAAAAGAAAATAGTGAACCACCGCCTCAACAGGAAGAACTTGTAATACCGCCTGATAGAGATGGTGATGGCGTTGAAAATACAAAAGATGAATGCCCCGATGTAAAAGGCACACTGAAGGGTTGCCCTGACAGCGATGGTGATGGTGTGGCTGATAAAGATGATGTATGCCCCAATGAAAAAGGGATATTG
>JBKCJY010000140.1:0-2601 GCA_046301455.1 Chitinophagaceae bacterium
GCTGGTAACTAAAGAATCGTTTACAAATGATTTGCTTGCGAATATGGATGTGATGCATCAACTCGGCATCAATCCGCAGCAAGCAACATTTTTTCTTCCGCCTTTTGAATGGTACAATCAATCCATTGCAAGCTGGACAAATGAACTCGGCATTCAACTCATCAACTTTACTCCCGGTACCAAAACCAATGCAGATTATACATGGCCGGGGTTGCCCAACTATCAAAGCAGCGAAGCCATCTATCAATCCATCAACAATTATGAGAAAAAAAGTGCATCAGGGTTAAATGGATTTATTCTGCTGTTGCATGTGGGCACGGATGCAAGAAGAACAGATAAGTTTTATAATCGTTTGCCACTGCTGCTGCAGGAATTAAAAGCGAAAGGTTACAGATTTAAATCCATTGATCAACTATTGAACAAATAGCGTTCTGCGCTCACTTCTGCAACTCCGTTCTCTGCGGTTAGAAAAACTTACATTTGCTTTCTATGATTACCTCCATCAACGATTTTCAAAAACCATTCTTCATCGGCATTGCAGGTACAGGCATGAGTGCTATTGCTCAATACCTGCAGGGCATTGGTAAAAAAGTAAGTGGCAGCGACCGCTATTTTCATCCCAATCAACCAAATGAAACAAAAGATAAATTAGAAGCAGAAGGCATTCTTTGCTTTTTGCAAAATGGTGAAGGCATTACGAACGAGACCGATTTAGTAGTTGTATCAACAGCAGTAGAAGATAAAGTGGAAGAAGTGATCAAAGCCAAACAACTCAACATCCCCATCATCAAACGTGCGGAGTTGTTAGCCATCATCGCTCAAAGTAAAAAAACAATTGCAGTTGGCGGTACAAGTGGCAAGAGTACCACCAGCGCCATGATATTTGATATTCTGCAACACGCAGGTATGCAACCCAGCATCATCAGCGGTGCAGGATTAACATCCATCATCAAAGAAAATAAAATCGGCAACGCAAAAGTAGGAGCAGGCGATTGGCTGGTTATAGAAGCAGATGAAAGTGACGGCAGTATTGTACTCTACACGCCAGATGTAGGTTTGCTCCTCAACATTGATAAAGATCATAAAGAAATTGATGTGCTCATGGATGTGTTTGAACAGTTCAAAGAACACACCAAAGAATTTTTTGTAGTGAATCAGTCACACACGCTGGCAAAGCAACTGTCAAACAACCCACAGCATAATTTTTCAATAGATACTAGTGATAACGCAGCATACCACGCAAGTAATTTTCAACAAAATGGCTTAAGCATTTCATTTACTATTAACAATTCACCATTCACACTCAACGCTATTGGCAAACACAGCATGGAAAATGCACTGGCTGCTGTTACTGTGTGCAATCTCGTTGGCGTTCCATTAAGTATTGCTGCTGATGCATTGAAAAATTATGAGGGCATTTACCGTCGTCATCAAGTGTTCGGACAAAAGAACGGCGTTTGGCTCATTGATGATTATGCACACAACCCTGCAAAATGTGCTGCAAGCATTCAGGCCTGTCAACCAATGGCTGAAAAAGTAGTGGCATGGTTTCAGCCCCATGGTTATGGACCTACTAAATTTCTAAGAAATGATTTTGTGGATGAAATTTCAAAAGTGCTTCGTCCACAGGATGAAATATGGATGAGTGAAATTTTTTATGCAGGGGGAACAGCGGTAAAAGATATTTCAGCCAATAATCTTATTGAAGACTTAAAAGCAAAGGGTTGCAACGCTTTTTTTGCGGAAAACAGGAATAATTTTTTAGAAAAAGCCCGCCCCAATTTTACCGCAAACTCCGTTTTACTGCTCATGGGCGCACGTGACCCTTCGCTCGAACAATTTGCGAAAAATATTTGGAATGAGTTATGATAAAAGTTTAACAGGCGGCTTGCAAAATTACAGTACATCATTTTATCTTTGCCTTGTGTAAATGAAACCTTATGCATTTTGAAAAAATTCATAACAAGGGGCAGGCACAGCTTTTTAATAACCCTTATCTCGAAATGCTCACCAAAACACACCCGCTGGTGATTTGGGGCATGTACTTACCCATCATCATTGGTTTTCCATGGTATGCAGTAACAAAATTTTATTTTGGCGCATTTCTTCTCGCATCGGTATTTATTAGTGGCATGCTCTTCTGGAGTTTGTTTGAGTACCTTATGCACCGTTTTGTATTTCACATGGTAGCAGAGAGTGAGCGTAGTAAAAAAGTTATTTACGTACTGCACGGCAATCATCATGAGTTTCCAAGAGATAAGGAGCGTTTGTTTATGCCGCCTGTACCCAGCCTCATCATCAGCTCCATTATTTTTTTGCTGATGTATGTACTCATGCGTGAGTATGTGTTTGTATTTTTCCCCGGCTTCATGCTTGGTTATTTACTATATGGCACTATGCACTATGCTATTCATGCGTGGAATCCTCCTTTTAAATGGATGAAACCTTTGTGGCGCAATCACCATTTACATCATTACAAAAATGAAGACCAGGGTTTTGGTGTGAGCAGCACTTTATGGGACCATGTGTTTGGCACCATGTTTAACTTAAAGAATGAAAAGGAAGATAAAGAAAAGGTGAAAGAACTGATGTTTAAGAAAT
>JBKCJY010000141.1:0-1170 GCA_046301455.1 Chitinophagaceae bacterium
ACGGTTGATGAATAAAACATTGTTCGATGCAAAGTTCGCTGTTACATTATCAAGTGAAAATTTGCGAACGTATTTAAACAGCCGCATTTTATTAAGCACTTCATCACGTGGAGGTGCAACTGAGCCCATTAATTTAGTTATGGCTGTGGCGCTGTCAGTTTTAAATTCAGTTTCAAAAAAATCAGAAGGAGGGTTTACGGGTTTACTAATAACACTGTCCTGTATATCAGTTCGCTCCTGTGTATTTTCATTCATGGTTTTTTCAAGCCGTGAACTTCGCTTGATAAATTCAGTGGGTCGTGCAGTTACATTACGCTTACGTAGAGTGTTTTCATCAACCTTGAGTTTGTATAAAAATTTAAACTCACCCTGCTGGTTCACTTCAGTTACCTGCCCGTTATCACCAGCAATTCTTGTTTCCAATACACCACTTTGATAGTTGGTAATGGGGAAGGTATAAGTACTGTCTGTAGTAATGCGGAAGTAGCCAATAGAATCAGGTTCTGATTTATTCCATGCTTTGAGTGTTGAATCTAATTCTTTACGCTCGGGGTTTCGTAAAATATCTTCACCAATTCGGTATATGGTATCAATACCTGCTGCCTGTGTGCGGAAGAAACCGGCCCAGCGATTACCTATTCCATTTTCATCACTTATAAATGTAAAGTGATTGGTATTGTACTGGCTGGGAAACCGTGCATTACCATATTTAATATTGGTGAGCTGTGAAATTTGTTTGAATTCTGATTTATTCCAGTTATCAATTAAAAAGATATTATAACGACTACGTGGCAATACTGTGTCACCGGTTGGTGCATTGGGCGCAGGCCTGTTGCTGGAAAAGATGATACCTGTTTTGCCGGGAAATGCAACAAAGCTTGCATCACGGTCGTCAAACACATCATTGGTTATCTGTTCCAGTTTTTGATTGTCAATTTTATAAACATACACATCACTTTGCCCGGCTTTTGCACCACAAATAATTAATGTATTGGGATCAAGCATGTACTGCATATCCGTTACCTGTTCAAAAGGAAGTTCAGCACTTTTAATTGTTTTGGTTCTGCGGAATGCATCATAAACACTCAATAAAAGTTTTCCTTTTTCCCAAACAATCATGGCAATGCGTGTGCCTTTGGGATCCCATGCAAGCATTGGATAGTTGGGATC
>JBKCJY010000142.1:0-10224 GCA_046301455.1 Chitinophagaceae bacterium
CGCAGCATAATTAAGGTTTCGGTAGTAATACCGTTATTAACTACTGCATTGTTACGGTTCATTATATCAGTAAAAGCAGCAGCAAACTCATTGTTGCTTTTAACCTGTTTTGCTTTGGGATCAATTAAAAAGAATTTTTTATACGATTCCAGCAACATGGTTTTTATTTCGGCAGTGCGGCTGGTATAGCTTTCCATATTTACAAATATTTCTCCATAAACGATAGCCCATACTTTATCAGTAGTTAAATGATAATGTTTAGCAGCATAGTAATAATTACCTGCATGGTTGGGGTCGTTTTTAATGCCTTCTTCCCACACATTAATGCAGTTAAAATCTTTCTCCAGCCACAATAATTCACCATACTCTGCATATAAAGCACCGGCGTTGGGATATTTCTTCAACGCTTTTTTATACATCCTGTCAGCATCCTTTGCTTCGGCCAGTTGTTTGTAAATATTGCCTGCAATCTGAAATACCTGTACATCTGCATCTTCTCTATCGAGTAAAGGTTTGATGGTTTCTCTTGCGTTGGCAAAATCACGCTGGTAGTAATAAGTGAGTGCCAGATCTTTTTTGATGGCATAATTATCAGGTGCTTTTACCAATGCTTTGTTTAGCACCAATACCGCATTGGTCCAGTCGCCGCTGCGCATGAATTGTTTAGCGGTTTCATGCAGTTGTGTCGCATCAGGATCTTGTGCGTTCAATTGCACACATACAAATAAAATACTGATAAGAGAGAGTAGTTTTTTCATATTTGGTCAAAAGTAAATTAATCTTACAGAATGAGTGATAACTGCGGATAAGATTGCATTTTTCTTCACAAAGTTGCCTATGCCTCGGCTTCATTGTAAATTAAATGTGTGAGCAATCCATCTCTCAGCTTGGGTTCAAACCATGTGCTTTTGGGGGGCATTACGTTTCCACTGTCTGCAATGGCAAATAACTGCTCCATTGTTACTGGATAGAGGCTGAAAGCAATTTTCATTTCGCCATCATCCACTCTTTTCTGCAATTCACCCAAACCACGGATGCCACCCACAAAATCAATACGCTTATCTGTACGCTGGTCATGAATACCGAGATGCTTGCTTAAAATATTGTTTGATAAAATGCTCACATCCAAAACACCTATTGGGTCTGTTGTAAAAGTGCCGAATTTTGAAACTAATTGATACCAGTTTCCGTCAATATACATTCCAAATTCATGTGGTTTGGATGGTTTGAAGGGCTCTTTACCAATTAGTGTGCATTCAAAATCATTTGCAATGCCTTCGAATAATTGCTGATGGCTTAAACCATTAAGGTCTTTTACAACACGGTTGTAATCAATAATTTTTAATTCGCTTGCAGGAAAGAGTGTAGTTAAAAAATACATGCTTTCTGCTGTAGCATCTTTGCCCAATGCATTTTTTACTTTAGCAGCACTGGCAGCACGGTGATGGCCGTCAGCTATATAAGTTTCAGGTACTTTTGATTTAAAGATGGTAGAAATGGTCTTAATAGCATCATCATCATTTACTATCCAGATGGTATGTTGTATACCATCTTCAGCTACAAAATCATAAATAGGGCTTTTGTCTTTTTTCCAATTGCTGATAAGTTCATTCATCTCCTCCACATCACGATACGCCAAAAACACATTGCCTGTTTGTGCGCCTGTGATTTTGATATGATTGATGCGGTCGTTCTCTTTTTCAGGTCGGGTAAATTCATGTTTTTTGATAATATCATTCTCATAATCCTTTACTGCACTGCCGCACACCAATCCTGTTTGGCTACGGCCATCCATAATGAGTTGATAAATGTAATAGCAGGCTTTGTTTTCCCTGAACAATACATCACGCTGTATAAATGCGTGCAGGTTTTCTTTTGCTTTTTCATAAACTGCAGCTGCGTAATGGTCTGTATCATCAGGTAAATCAATTTCAGATTTGGTGATGTGCAAAAATGAAAAAGGGTTACCCTGTGCTTCCTGCTTGGCTTCGGTGCCGTTTAATACATCGTAAGGACGGGAGGCTACCTGCTTTGCAAACTGTGCCTGCGGACGCAGGGCTTTAAAAGGAACGATTGTTGCCATACTTTTTACTTACTAACGGGTGCAAAGAAACGGATTTTTGGGGAGGGGTTTCTTTGTTTTATAAATTTAAAAAGCCTCAACAATTGTTGAGGCTTTCAGGTGGTGTGGGCCGGGATCGAACCGGCGACACAAGGATTTTCAGTCCTTTGCTCTACCGACTGAGCTACCGCACCATTCCTGAAACACATTAGTTGGTAAGTGGAAGCCTATCCTTCCTTTGTGCTTCGGGGTTGCAAATATAGAGTTTTGAGCTTTACGGCTGAAATCTTAAGCTAACTTTATTTCTGCTCCTTGGTTCTTGCGTTTTGGCTTACATACCGTATTCACTTAAAAACTTAATCCGCATAATCTTTAATTGCTCCCAACTGTAATTCCCGTCTTCCAACTCCTGTTGGGCTACTTTTAAATCGCTGGTGCTGCAGCTTTTAAAATAATCAATGATTTCTTCCTGCTCATGTTCATCTAACCACTCATCAACAGCATAATCAAGCCGCAACTTGGTACCACTGGCAGCAATGGTTTCCATTTCTTCCAGCATTTCATCCATGCGCCAGCCTTTGTTTTTGGCTATGGTTTCAAGTGGTACACGCTTATCAATATTCTGTATCAGGAATACTTTGTTGCCGCTTTTATTTACCACACTCTTCATCACAAACTCTTCAAGCTTTTCAATGTTATTTTCTTCTACATACTTCGCAATCAGTTCAATAAACGGTTTACCGTAACGGATGGCTTTACCTTTGCTCACACCCTGGCATTTTTCCAGTTCTTCCATGGTGGTAGGATACATGGTTGCCATATCCTGCAATGAGTTCTCAAGGAAAATAACAAATGGCGGTAAAGCCTTTTTCTTTGCCTCTTTTTGGCGAAGCTCTTTCAGCATTTCAAACAATCTGTCATCTGTTGCAGCACCTGCACCGCCGCCATCTGCTCCTTCATCATCATCTTCTTCATTGGCCTCTTCATACAAATTGTTGAGTACAATTTTGAAGCTCCTCGGTTTTTTCAGAAACGCTTCACCTTCTTTGGTGAATTTGAGCAAGCCATATTCTTCAATATCTTTCTTTAGTAATCCGCCAAGCAATAATTGACGTATGAGAGAATTCCAGAAATGCAAATCCCTGTCTTTACCACTGCCAAACTCAGCCAGCTGGTCATGACGGTACATTTGTATTTGCGGAGTTAAACGTCCGGTAATTATCGGCAACACATAATCTGTAGCAAAACGTTCATCCAATGCCTTCACCACTTTCAACACTTTTACTGCTTCATCTTTTGCTTCAATTTTTTCTTTAGGATGTAAACAGTTATCACAATTGCCGCAATTTTCATTTCCATACTCTTCACCAAAGTAATGCAAGAGAATAATACGTCGGCAAACAGAACTTTCGGCAAAGGCAACTGTTTCCTGAATGAGTTGTGCACCCACTTCACGTTCGCTCAAAGGTTTATCACGCATTAAATGCTCCAGCTTACTCACATCTTTGTGCGAATAATAAAGGATACATTTTCCTTCCATTCCATCACGACCAGCACGCCCGGTTTCCTGGTAATAGTTTTCAATACTTTTGGGGATGTTGAAGTGAATCACAAAACGGATATCGGGTTTATCAATACCCATTCCAAAGGCAATGGTAGCCACAATTACCTGCACATCTTCATTCAGAAATAAATCCTGACGCTCTGCACGTAGTTTTGAATCAAGGCCTGCATGATAAGCAACAGCTTTGATGCCATTAGCCATCAATATATCAGCGAGTTCTTCCGTTGTTTTTCTGTTGAGTGTATAGATAATTCCGCTCTTGCCTTTGTTTTGCGAAATAAATTTTACAATACTTTTAATTGTTTGCTCCTTTTTAACCTTGGGTTGAATTTCATAATAAAGATTGCTGCGGTTAAATGATGAAATAAAAATTTCAGGATTTCGCAAGCCGAGATTCTTTACAATATCACTCTGTACTTTAGGCGTTGCAGTTGCGGTTAATGCAATTACCGGAATGTTGGGATTGATTTGATCCATCATCTCTCTTAACCTTCTGTACTCCGGTCTGAAATCATGACCCCATTCACTAATACAATGAGCTTCATCTACTGCAAAGAAGGAAATAGTGAGGTCAGAAAAGAACTCAATGTTTTCTTCTTTGGTTAATGTTTCCGGGGCTACATATAACATTTTGGTGCGGCCGCTTTTTAAATCATCGTGCACCTCTTTAATTTCTTTTTTATTGAGTGTGGAGTTGAGGAAATGCGCCACATCATCCTGGCTGCTGTAGCTGCGTACTAAATCTACCTGATTCTTCATCAATGCAATCAATGGACTCACAATAATGGCTACACCTTCAGCCATCATCGCCGGTAATTGGTAACACAAACTTTTACCACCCCCTGTGGGCATAATTACAAATGTATCTCTGCCGCTTTGCAGATTGAGAATGGCCGGCTCCTGTGTTCCTTTAAACGCATCGAACCCAAAATACTCATGCAGGGCTTCATATAAAGCTGCATTGCTGCCTGTGGATTTTGCTTTACCGTTTGATTTAGCAGGGGCTTTTGCTGCTATAGTTTTCACACTTGTTGACTTTTTGGTTGCTCCATTTGAGGGAGCTTTTTTCTTTACTGTACTCATCACTTAACGTCCTTCGCTCTTTGGTTAATATTATATGCACATGGCAGGCAGTTGAATTAGTTAACGAAAAAACAGTGAACTGCTTTTTTTTAAAGGCCAGCGAAGGTACTGAAATATGCCCTTTGAATTGTTAAAATCAGCCAAAAAACTACACTAACAAAACGTTAGAGAAGATAATTCTTTTTTATCAATGGGGACTATCTATTTCTACACAGGCGGGTTAAAATCTGTACTAATGTGCCTTAATAATGCCAATTTTCAAGCATTCTTTTTCATTTCTGTTATTTAAAGTAGGTTTGCGGCCAATGGCTACTGTTAATCCCAAAGAAATTGCATTACGCACCATTCAACTGGAAGCTGAATCTTTACAGCAATTGGCATCTCAACTCACGGATGATTTTAATACCATTGTTGATGTAATTATGAATGCCAAGGGTAGGCTCATTGTAAGCGGCATCGGTAAAAGTGCAGTGATTGCTCAAAAAATTGTAGCCACACTAAACTCCACGGGCACACCATCCATGTATTTGCATGCAGCCGAAGCTATACATGGCGATTTAGGGATGATTTTGAATTATGATGTGGTAATGATCATCAGTAAAAGCGGTGAAAGCCCTGAAATAAAAGTATTGAGTCAGCTCATTAAAAGTTTTGGCAACCCCATTATTGGAATGGTGGGCAATGTGGAATCATATTTGGCCAAACAAAGCAATTATATGTTGAATACAACTGTGAGCCAGGAAGCTTGCCCCAATAATTTAGCGCCAACCAGCAGCACCACTGCACAAATGGTGATGGGCGATGCTTTGGCAGTTGCATTAATGGAGAAAAGAGGTTTCAGCAGCAGCGATTTTGCAAAATTTCATCCGGGAGGTGCGTTGGGTAAAAGGCTTTTTTTAAGGGTGAGTGATTTATACGTAAACAATGAGCAGCCAAAAATAAAAGCTGATGCAGTTCTGAAAGATGTGATTCTTGAAATTTCAAAAAAGCGATTGGGTGTTACTGCTGTTGTGAATGATACTGATGAATTGCTGGGTGTAATAACAGATGGCGATTTGCGCCGCATGCTTGAAAAATCAACAGCTATTGACAGTATTCAGGCATCAGAAATTATGACCATCAATCCAAAAACAATTGAAGCTGATGCACTTGCTATTGATGCTATGGAGCAGATGCGAACAAATAATATCACACAATTATTGGTAACAAAAGGCAATCAATATGCAGGAGTTATACATTTGCATGATTTGATAAAAGAAGGATTGATATAAAATGTGAGAGGTGAATAGAAGATATATCACACATATTTACAACTCACGATTGACCGGTAATCATGAATAAAAATCACTACGTAGCAATAATGGCGGGAGGCATCGGCAGCAGATTTTGGCCGATGAGCCGAACAGGTTTTCCCAAACAGTTTTTGGATATACTTCATACAGGCCGCACGCTCATTCAAATGACTTATGACCGGTACAAAGAATTTATTCCTGCCGAAAATATTTATGTAGTTACCTCCAAAGAGTACACTGAGATTGTTCATAAACAATTGCCCGAACTCCCGCTCAATAATATTTTAAGTGAACCCAGCCGCAAAAACACGGCACCTTGTATTGCGTATGTATCACACAAGTTGCTGCATTTAAATAAAGAAGCCTTGCTCATTTGTGCACCTGCAGACCATTTGATATTGGATGCGCCTGCATTTAGTAAAGTGTGCTTAGATGCATTTGGTTTTGTTAAAAATATAAATGCACTCTTAACACTCGGTATAAAACCTACTTATGCCAATACAGGGTACGGCTACATTCAGCACGAAGCAATGCCTGTGGCAGATAATATTTACAAAGTAAAAACCTTTACTGAAAAGCCTAATGCTGAGTTGGCGAGAACCTTTCTTGCCAGTGGCGACTTTTTATGGAACGCCGGCATTTTTGTTTGGAAGGTGAAGAATATTGTAAAAGCGTTTGAAAAGTTTTTGCCGGAGATGAATGATGTATTTGTTGCCGAGCATGAGTATTTTAATACGGATAAAGAAACGGAAGCTGTTGAACGCATCTATCCGCAATGCACCAATATTTCAATTGACTATGGCATTATGGAAAAAGCAGATAATGTGTATGTACTGCCTTCTTCATTTGGCTGGAGTGACCTTGGTACTTGGAACAGTGCCTATGAAAACATGGAGAAAGATTATTTTGGCAATGCAGTAGCCGGCAAAAATGTAATGGTGATTGATGCTACTAAAAATGTAGTTCATGCTGATGATAAAAAATTAGTACTGCTGCAGGGGTTGGATGATTTTATTATAGTTGATACAAAAGATGTATTACTCATTTGCAAAAAAGAAAAAGAACAGGAGATTAAAGAATATGTTGCAGAAATAAAGCGGAATAAGGGAGATAAATATCTGTAGCTAACAGTAGAAGTAGATAGTTAAAGAAATACGAAGAGGAATTATGCAAATAGTTCCTCTTTTTTATTGGTTGATGTTGATGCTATTGAAACGTAACGATGAGATGTGCGACGAAAAAACAGTCGACATAAAAACAAAAGCCAGTAACCCAAAATCAATTCTTATTGTTAATAAACACAAACGCTGTTTCTTTTTTCCGGAGGATTTCTTTTTTTATTTGCTGTGGATTGGATATGAGTTTGTGGCGGTTTACATTGATGAGTTCGTGGGCAATGCAGAAATTATCAAGTGATTCTACATGAAACAACACATCATGCAGCCATTCCACCTCGTGCTCAATAGCACTTTGGCTGCGGTACTCGTTGTTGATGAGCACCAGTAAATCCCTGTGTTGATGTTTGTTTAAAGACATTTTAGTATCCTACCATACCTTTTTTATTGGGGCAGCCGCAATTGCTTTTTTTGGAAGCCTTGCAGGAAGCCATCGAAAAGACGACCAGTAATAACATTAGAATCCCTTTTATGGTTGAACGCTGCATCAAAAAAGACTGATTTTTTAAGCGGTACATAATCTTGCGTTTCTAAATTAACTACTTTCCCTGCTAATTATTGCAATTTTTCATGATTGGTACAGGAAAAAGTTTACGGGTACTAGTGGCTCCTCTTGATTGGGGGCTGGGCCACGCCACCCGTTGCATACCCATAATAGGCGAATTGCTGTATTTGGGTTGTGAGGTCGTACTTGCAGCTGATGGCGCTTGTGCCCAATTGCTGGCCCGTGAATTTCCTCAGCTTGAAATCAAGAAATTGCCTGGTTACCATATTCGTTACGGTAAAAAAAGTCTTATTCAGAGCGTTTTGCTGCAAATGCCAGGTATTTTCAAAAATACCCATAATGAACATCGCTGGCTGCAAAAACTGCTGCAAAAAGAAAAATTTGACATAATCATCAGTGATAACAGGCCGGGCTTTTGGAACAGACAATCGCATTGTATTTATATAACACATCAACTCCGTATTCAATCGGGGATGAATGGTTTGTTTGATGATATGCTGCAACGCTTGCATTATCGGTATATCAAAAGATTTAATGAAGTATGGGTGCCCGATGTGGATGCTGCAGTAAATGCCGCCGGTGTTTTAGCTCATCCTTCAAAAACATTGCTGCATCCATTATATATTGGCCCGCTCTCCCGCATACAACCGCAACCAACTGAAACTAAGAAATATGAATGGATGATTTTGCTTTCGGGTCCTGAGCCGCAACGTACATTGCTGGAACAGCAATTGATAAAAGAGATAAGAGGCTTGAATAAAAAAATAATTTTAGTACGTGGCCTGCCTGGAAATACGGAAGCTATTGAGGCAGATGCACATGTTGATGTATTTAACCACCTCACTGCATCACAATTGCAACAAGTTTTAAATCAAAGTGAAATTGTTATTTGCCGCAGCGGATATACAACTATTATGGATTTGCTGAAGCTGAAAAAGAAAGCGCTGTTAATACCCACGCCCGGACAAACGGAGCAAGAATATCTTGCAATACATATGCAGGTACAGGGTTGTTTTCCTTTTTTGAAACAAAGTGAGTTTACATTAGGTAGAGCTGCTGCTGTTGTACAAAATTTTCATTTTCAATTTCCGTTTGGTGATGAGCAGTTTGAGCAATACCGAGATGCAGTGGCTTCCTTAACAGCTATTCCGCATAAGTTGTAACAGAACAATTATTTTTGCGTTCAAATTTTTTATTCTGGCTTCCTCATCAACCATCAAAGCTTATTGGGCTGTATTTGCTGCCAATCTTTTATTTGGCATCAACTTCAGCATGGTGAAATTTATTTCACCCCATTACATTCAGGCATTTGGGTTGAATTTTATCAGGGTGCTTGTTACTGTGATTTTATTTTGGTTGCTGTTTGCTCTTAAACCTGGCAAAGGCGGCATTGATAAGAAAGATATTCCACGTTTTTTGTTGTGCGCACTAACAGGAGTTGCCATTAATCAACTGTTGTTTATTAAGGGACTTACGCTTACCACGCCAGTGCATGCCGCATTACTCATTTTGATTACCCCTGTTTTTATTTTGATGATAGCTGTAATTGCAGGTAATGAAAAGATGAGTTTGATTAAACTGCTTGGTTTGTTACTGGGTATTGGCGGCTCGGCTTTACTTATTTTATCAAAAGAAAACTCAGGAATTGGATCAGATGTATTGCTGGGTGATGTTCTGGTGGTAATTAATGCCATCAGCTATGCATTGTATTTTATGCTGGTAAAACCGCTGATGCAGAAATACAGTGCTCTGCATGTAATACGCTGGGTGTTTACGTTTGGCATAGTGCTCATTACACCTTTTTGCTGGGGCCAGTTCAGTAATACGAACTGGGATGCGTTTGGAATAGAGCAGTTTGCTGCCTTGTTGTTTATTGTGCTGGGAGCAACATTCTTTGCTTATTTGTTTACGGTTTATGGGTTGCAGCATTTGAGCGCTTCAGCGGCCGGCGCATTTATTTATTTGCAGCCGGTGTTTTCATCTCTGTTCAGTTTTTTGTTTTTCAGGGAAGAAATGAGCTGGCCTAAAATTGTTGCTGCATTATTAATCTTTAGCGGGGTGTTTTTCGTAAATAAAAAAGAAAATACCTTAGCGCCATTAAAATAAACTCAGATGATTAAATTCAAAGCACTCACTTTTATTTTTTGTTTCAGTTTTTTCTCAGCATTTGCCCAATTTAATACCGCCACTGTTTCATTAAAAGACGGGCGCATATTAAGTGGTTTTGTCAAGAATTTGAAAAACGGATACAATCCGCAAGAGTTGATTTTGTATCCGCAAAAAGAGGATAAAGACCCGCAACCTGTACCTGCTGGAACAATTAAAGAAGTTGCCATTGAAGGTGAAGGAGCGTTTGTTGTAGCAACTGTAAAAAAATATACAAACGAATTGGATTTTGATAAGCTTGCACGCATACCTGATTTTGAAAACAAAGAAAACTATGTGATGCAAACTTTATTTCTGAAAGTATTACTTAAAGGCGATAAACTCAGCCTGTATACATATAAAGACGCATCACGTAAACACTACTTTATTCAAAAACC
>JBKCJY010000143.1:0-4800 GCA_046301455.1 Chitinophagaceae bacterium
CCTTTTTACCATCGGGCCAGAGAATTACAATGCTGTCAATTTTCTGAATGGTATCTAAGCCAAAATGCAAAATATCCTGCATCGTACTCATATAACCACGGTAAGGATTGAGTTCACTCATTTGCATACCGCCTTTGTAATAAACAGTTGCTTTGGTGCCGAAACCATTTACATTACTCGTGTCACCACGAAACTTTAAGTTGATGTAGGATTTGGGTGCAATTTCATTACTCTTATTTTCAAGCAGGCTGGCTTCCATATTGGTATTGTTGATAACAACATCCATGTCGCCATCCATATCAAAATCGGCATACGCAATACCAGCAGAGTAGGTGGGAATATCCCATCCCCAGTTTTTTGTTTGATTGGTAAAGCTTAAGTCCTTGTTGTTTTGAAAAATATAGTTGCTCATTTTTACTGCAGGCAACCGCTGCAACGCATCTATTAAATTGGCCTGACCACTTTCACGGTAAGCAATAAAATCTAAATCTGTAACATCTTTAGGTAAGCCGTTCGTTGTCATTAAGTCTTTGTAGCCATCATTATCCGCATCCATCAGTAATGCAGCCCAGCTCCAGTCAGTAAATGCTACGCCACTGTAAAAAGCAATTTCACTGAAAACAGGAGCTCCAACAGTATCATTACTTAGTACTCTCGGTCCACGATTCACCTGTAATGTATTTCTTGTAGATTGATACGGGAAGCCATACATGTTAGAATACAAATACCAGTTATAATCTGTTTGATTCATCATTTTCTTTTGCCGGTAATTATCTTCCGGCATCATATCCATCTCTACAATATCAACCAATCCGTCATTGTTAATATCAGCTGCATCATTACCCATTGCATTCAAACTGCCGTGTTTAAAATATTCTGCATTGCGATTGGTAAATGTTCCGTTTTTATTATTGATATATAAAAGATTGCCACTTAAATAGTCATTGCTCACATAAATATCTTTCCATCCATCTTCATTAATATCCACAATGCTTACACCGAGCCCGTTACCTTCCCATGTAATTCCAGCCTCTTTGGAAACATTGGTATAAACTCCGTGTTGCAGTTGCGGATTCCAGTCGTTGCGATATAAAATATCATTAGTAAAACCTGTGCCATCATTTTTTATTTTACGAAACGTATTTGGAAATTCCTGGTTCAAGTCATTCACTACACAGTATAAATCCAAATCGCCATCGTTGTCATAATCAAAGAACGAAGCCATGTGTGTACTTACTGTATCAGCCAAGCCATATTCATCTATCATGTTTCTAAAAACAGGTATGTCTGTACCTGCTTTCATTCCCTGGTTTACATACAAAATATCTTTTTTCAGTTCGGGGCTTTGCCATGCAGCGGCACACACATAAATATCCAGCATGCCATCGTTGTTAATATCAACCACTGTTGCGCCACGTGTCCATTTTTTTTCACCACTCACACCTGCTATTTCTGTAACATCTTCAAACTTCATATTGCCACGGTTGAGGTAGAGTTTATTACCCGTGATGGATGCAGTGAAATAAATATCGGGCAGACTATCGTTATTAAAATCACCAATGCCAACACCACCACCGTTGTAGAGGTACTGATAATTGATCATGTTGAGTTGCTGGTTTTCAACTATAGAATTGGAAAAGGTAATGCCGCTTTTGGAAGAAGCAACAGCTTCAAACAAAGGCTTTTCTTTACTGGAACAGGAATATAAAATTGTAATTGCTGAGAACAACAGAAAAACAGTACGCATGGTCATATAAATAGTGTAGCTAAGATAGGGGAAATGGTAAAGACAGACGACTAAGGTTTCATTAATTGTTTAAGTTGTTATATTTTAAACCTAAAGTTTTATGAAACATGCGAGATATTATGTTCATTCAATACATGCCACACCGAACTTTCTTATACCTTTATTGTTTATAATAAAAAATCTTATGGGAGTCCTTCGCCAGGTAGCCGAATATTTGTATATCAAAAAGCCCGATCCCGAAAGGGAGAAAACACAGTGGATGAAGTATATGCACGGCATCAACCGCATTTCCATTTTTGTGTTTTTGTTTTGCCTGCTGGTAATGTTGGCGAGATGGGTGATAATCCCAATGTTTAAATGAGAAAAGAAAAGTTATAAGTTGCAGGTCGCATTTTACTAGTGTCGTTTCCAAATTATAGTTCAACTAATCTGAGTCTCGCAAGCAGTAACTTGTTACGTATGCTAATTTTTCGGCCTGCTTATCATCCGTTCTTTCACCCTCGACCAAAAACCCGCATGTTTTCATCATCCCGTTTCCAGTCCTTACCGAGGTGGTTAAATTTATTCTCTTGTTCCACTCTGTTCATTCGAAAGAATTCTTCTATGGTTTCTATATCATGCTGCATAGAAATTTTATTGTACAAATGCTTCATATCTTTTTCATAATCCATACTTTACTGCACTAAGGTTTTTTCCAGCAATTCACGCTGACGAACTTTTCATCATAAGCACTATTCGGCCGTAGCCAGCCACCAAAGTGGTGCATGCTTTTGGGTAGCATATACACATCCTGTCCGTACATGGGAGCAGTTTGTACACTAAATGAAATTTGTTTAAAGTTTAGCGTGATTAAAGCCAGATGAGTGTGGTTGGAACAAAGTTGAAAGTGTAAAAGTAAATGTTGCAAAGGATTTGTGAACGAAAGTCTTTAGCTGATGGCGGGTATGGGATAGTATTGAACCCACATTTTCAACCTTTGGCTGTATTGGCTGATGTCTATTTACTCAATACTTCATACCCTCCAAATACCTACCTTTGCGGCTCAAAATTTAAAACATGAATTTCGACAGGAATACTATAATTGGTTTTGCTTTGATGATGGTGCTATTGTTTGGCTATATTTTCTTTACAAACAAACAGCAAAGTGAACTTCAGAAAGAAAAGAAGCGTGCTGCAGATTCTATTGCAAAAATTGAAGCTTCTAAAAAGAAAGTTGTTGATACAACGCAATTCAAAAAAGATTCTGCTCAGGAGCTAGTAGCAGTTAACCAACAGGCTGCAGGCGGATTCGCTGGCGCAGCAACTGAGCAAATTACCATGGTTGAAAACAGTTTGATGAAAATTGGTTTTACCAACAATGGTGGTTTCCCTAAATATGTGGAGCTCAAGAATTTTAAAAAGTACGATAGCGCATCAGTTGTGCTCGGTGGAAGCGGTCATAACATCAGTTATAATGTGAACACAGGCAATAATCAATCTGCTTCTACAAATCAACTCAACTTTACTCCGTCAGCAATTGAGAAAAAGGGTGATGCACAAATCATCCGCTTTACGGCTGCTGATTCTACCGGTAAATCAATTGAACATATTTTCACTATCAAGGATAACGATTACATGATTAACTGGGATGTGCAGTTGAAAGGAACTGGACAGTTGTTAACGCAGGGTTTGCTCAATATCAACTGGGATATCGTCGCCCATCAACAGGAGAGTGATTTGAAATATGAAAAAGGCCAGAGCAATATTGCCTATTTTGAAGATGGAGGCTATGATTTTTCAGCAGCAGGTACAGGCGATACAAAAAAGTTTGGTGATAAAACAAAATGGATTGGGGTTAAGCAACAGTTTTTCAATACAACTTTGCTTTCATCAAATGGCATGTCTTCTGCTGAAACACAATGGACAGTGCCCACTGAGGAGCAGGATTCAATGAAGCAGGTGTTAACGGCTAAAACTACTTTTAGATATAATTTATCAGGTGCAGGAGAAGCAAAACTTCCTTTACAATTCTACTATGGCCCCAATGACTATCATATTTTGCAGAAATATGAAAATGGGATGAAAGGCCACGTGCAACTGGGCTATGGTATTTTTGCGTTTGTAAAATACCTCAATATGTATTTGGTTATGCCTGTGTTTGACTTTTTCCGCCAGTACATTGCCAGCATTGGTATTGTAATTATGCTCTTAACCTTCTTCATCCGTTTAATTATTTCTCCATTAACCTACAGCAGCTACTTGAGTGGAGCAAAAATGCGTGTACTAAAGCCGGATATTGAAGAACTTAAAAAGAAATTTGGAACTGATCAGCAGGCCATGAGCATGGAGCAGATGAAACTCTTTCGCCAAGCAGGTGTAAACCCTTTAGGCGGCTGTATTCCTGCTTTACTTCAAATCCCAATCTTCTTCGCCTTGTACAGTTTCTTTAATGCCAATATTGATTTGCGTGGTGTAAACTTTTTATGGGCACAAGATCTTTCAGCTTATGATAGTGTTGCAACACTTCCCTTTTCTATACCGTTTTATGGCGATCATGTGAGTTTGTTTACCATTACTGCAACCATTACCAGCTTTTTGATTTCGGTGTACAACATGCAAACCACACCTACACAGGATAATCCGGTGATGAAGTATATGATTTATTTCTTCCCTATTATGCTGTTGTTCATCTTTAACAGTTTACCAAGCGCCTTAACATGGTATTATACGGTTTCAAATATTGTAACGCTCGGCTTGCAGTTCTTTATTCAGAAATTCATCATTAGTGATGAAAAGATTCATGCTAAAATCCAGGAAAACAAAAAGAAGCCTGCGTCTAATAGCAAATGGCAGGAAAAACTGGAACAGATTCAAAATGCTAACCAGCAAACAGCAAGCAAGGTAAAAGACATGCAGAATAAGGCGAATAAAAAATAATTAACAAATTGCTTTTTTTTGAAGGCGTAACTGAAAAGTTGCGCCTTTTTTGTTCTATTTTTTCCACACTTGCCAAATGGTGCAACCCACAGCTTTATTTTTATATCTTTAATGCGTTAGAAAGAAAATGAACATGA
>JBKCJY010000144.1:0-10791 GCA_046301455.1 Chitinophagaceae bacterium
ACTTGCTTTCGGTGCAATGGTGAAATGATTACCAAACTGGTTACTGTTGGCAATGCTGATGAAATATGCATCAGCGCTTATCTTTCTTTCATTGTGTTCAACTGTAAAGGGGAAAGTGCGTATAGAAAATAAATTCCTGACCACCAGCTTTACATATTTCCAAAAGCCACGTTTGTGTTCACGGTCAAAATCATGTGCCACTTTTGCATCAAAGCCAATACCGCTGAGCATGCAGGAAAATTGATTGTTGATGAGGAAAGCATCCACCATTGAAGAGTTGCCTTTGAAAATTACATCCAATGCTTTGTTCGGCTCTTTGCTGATACCTGCTGCAAATGCCAAACCGTTACCGCTTCCTCTGGGCACAATACCAATTTTGATGTTTAAATGACGGATGGCAGATGCCACAGCGCTGATGGTACCATCACCACCGCAAATAATCACATCAGTTATTTGCTCCTGCTCTATTTTTTGAATGAGAAAAGAATAATTGCCATCGGCCACTGTATGTACAATTTCAAAAGTTTGTTGAGCAGCATGGCATCGCTCCTCAATGATTTGAGTAAGTGGTTTACCCCTTTGTACACCGGCACGTGGATTGATCAGAAAAATAAAGCGGCGCTGCATAGCGCCGCAAAACTATTCGGAATATTGTTAAGGATTTATTTTTTCTTTTCTTTTTTAACCACAGCTACTGCTTCAATTTCAATCAGCACATCAGCATTAAACAAACTCTCTACGCCCACCAATGTACTGGCCGGTGGATTTTCAGTTGGCAGATAATTGGCACGTACTTCACGTATCACTGGTATTTGTTCGGGTTTGTATTTCACTACATAGTAGGTCATCTTTACCACATCTTTAAAATCAGCGCCAGCGGAAGCCAACACAATTTTCAAATTATCAAAGGCCTGTTTCACCTGTGCTTTTAAATCTCCCTTACCAATGATATTACCATTCACATCATCAGCAACAATCCCTGAAGTAAAAATCATCGTACCTCCGTTTACTTTTACTACCTGTGAGTAGGTTTTAGGTTTGTTAACACCATCGGGATTGATGTGTTGTTTCAGTTGAGCAAAGGAAGTAACAGAGATTAAAAAAACAACTGCTGAAAAAATTATTTTCTTTTTCATAAAATAAAAATTTATTAAGCCATTACCGAAATCATTGTTAATGCAACAGCACCCAATTCTTCATTTCCATCAATTATAACATCTGCTCTTGCCTCCGCTGGTGTTATTCCTTTTGAAAAAAGTTTCCAGGCAGTTGATGGATTCATTGTAATATGTGCTGACAGTTTTTCTTCCGGTTCTGATACTAAAACCCACGCAGCATTATTTCTTTTTATAAACCATGTGCCACCAGCTTCTGATGATACTGTTATAGCTATAGCAGTTGCTTCAGGCGCATTCGTATTTCTGTAGATATACGGAAGTGCACGCATAAACGTATCAATAAACGGATGAAACAATTCTTTTGTAATTAACGCAGGTTTATTAACAGCATCTCTTATTTGCTGCTGATGAATAAATTTCTCTGTGTATTCCCTTGCAATATGAAACCAGTTTTTGGAAGATGCTTCGCCTGCCCATGCTACTGAAAAAACCGCTTCGGAATGTAAGTCAGCAGCCTGTATAAAATTACAAAACTCCCGCCCCGAACTTTTTAATAAATCAATTAACACTGTGGCACTTAATCGTTTTGCAGCTTTTACCCAATCTGCATTTAGTTGATTTAAATAAGAAACAAGGTCTGGATAAGTTTCAACGGAAGTGTCAGGTATCAATTGATGACCATCTCTGCCAAAAGAAAGTGTTCTGAGATTTGTATCAAGCAAATGTGCAGCTATATCTTTTACACTCCACTGTTTAGCGATGGTTGGTTTATCCCATTCTTCTTTAGTAAGCGAATGCAGCAAATCAATCAGCATTTCATCCAATATTGGAAACAGATGCTTTGTATGTATAATTGAATCCTGCACGACCACGAATTTATGAATGCCTCACCACTTCAACAATGCACTTGCCCATGTAAATCCACTGCCAAATGCAGCTAAACAAACTAAATCACCTTCCTTCACCTTCCCCATTTCATACGCTTCACACAATGCAATAGGTACAGATGCAGCAGTAGTATTACCATACTTCTGAATATTGTTGTACACCTGGTCATCACGCAACTTTAATTTTTGCTGCACAAACTGTGCAATACGCAAATTAGCCTGATGCGGAATCAATAGATTCAAATCTGATGGCTGATAATTATTTGCTTTCAATGCTTCCATAATCACTTCCGGAAATTTTACTACGGCTGTTTTAAATACCTGCGGTCCGTCCATATTGGGAAACAACTGTGCATTATCAATCATTGCATGGCTCATGAACATATCTGCCAATTCACCATCATTAAAACTGGCTAAGTTTTCTTTCCAGTAATTGGCATGTGTACCTGGGTTGTACATCGCCAGTATTTCAGCATCAGCACCATTGCTGTGTAAATGTGTACTTAAGATGCCACGGTTCTCATCTTCTGTTGGCTGTAATAACACAGCGCCTGCACCATCACCAAAAATCACACTCACATTTCTTCCTCTTGTTGTAAAATCCAATCCAAACGAATGCTTTTCAGCACCAACAACCAATATGTTTTTATACATACCGCTTTTGATAAACTGATCGGCCACACTCAACGCATACACAAAACCACTGCATTGATTGCGTACATCTAAAGCTCCTACTTCTTTCATTTGCATGGCACGTTGCAATAACACACCACAACCCGGGAAATAATAATCAGGACTTAATGTAGCAAACACAATGAAGTCAACATCCTGTGGTGTAATGCCGGCACGTTCAATAGCAATCTTACTGGCTTCCACACCCATTGTAGTGGTTGTTTCTTTTGTGCGGTGGGCATAACGTCTTTCTTTAATACCGGTGCGTTCCTGAATCCATTCATCACTGGTTTCCATGTATTTTGTAAGATCATTGTTGGTGACAACATGAGACGGAACATACATTCCAATTCCTGCAATTTTACTGCGAATCATATAGCAATCGTTTAATAGGGCAATTTAGGAAATAGGGAGGACATGCAACTGTTGCAGTTGTAATTGTTGCATTTATTATCAAAACTGACAGAAATAGTTGTAAAGTTCAACTATTCCTTAAAGCTTTAGCGGTTTGCAAGAATGAATGTTCATCACAACTTTGACAATTCAACCTTACTCTCGGAGTTTGTATTTGGGTTTCCTTCTTTGTATGCACTCTTAATGCACTCTGCATGCTTTCTCCATGCTCTCGCTATACTGTTGCTATGCTTGCAGTATGGAGTAGCCAAGTTGTTTGGGAGGTGATCGTTAGCCTTTTTTCTTTGCAAATTCCCGAATCACATCTACACCATACTGTACGCTGCTAAGGGGTAATGCATTGTACAAACTCATACGGAAGCCACCTACACTTCGGTGGCCTTTCACACCATACATTTCTGCATCTTTTGCGTACTGTAGAAATTCTTTTTCCATTGCCTCATCATTCATCGTAAACACCACATTCATCAAGCTGCGGTCTTCATTGGCAACAGGTAAGTTGATGAAAGGAATTGCTTCTAAAGCAGTATACAACAACTCTGCTTTTTGCTGATTGATCTTTTCAATAGCTGCTACACCGCCTTGTTCTTTCAGCCAACGTAATGTGAGCATGGCTACATATACTGCAAATACAGGTGGTGTGTTGAGCATGCTTTTTTCATTGATGTGATTTTGATAATCCAGCACAGTTGGAATAACACGCTCAGCATTCCCCAAAATATTTTTATTGATCACTATCAGATTTACACCTGCTGCCCCCATGTTTTTTTGAGCGCCTGCATAAATCAAATCAAACTTATTGAAGTTGAGTGTGCGGCTTAATATATCACTGCTCATATCCGCCACCAACGGTACGCCACAGTCATAAGGCAAATGATGCCACTGTGTGCCCGCAATGGTTTCATTGGTGGTGATGTGTAAATAGGCTGCTGTTTTTGAAAAAGATAATTGCTTAGGTATTGTGGTGTATTTGGTTTCTTTAGCACTTCCTGCAATTTCAACGTGACCAAAGAGCTTTGCTTCTTTAATGGCTTTATTAGCCCAGGTACCTGTTTCAGTATATGCAGCAATACCATCCTGTTTCAATAAATTCATGGGCACCTGCATAAACTGAGTAGTGGCACCACCATGAAGAAATAATACTTCATGATTTTCATCCAACTGCATGAGCTCTTTTACCAGCGAACGTGCTTCATCCATCACCGCTTCAAATAATGGTGTACGGTGTCCAATTTCTAAAATAGATAAGCCGCTGTTATTAAAATTGAGAATGGCCTGTGAAGCCTGTTCAAAAACTTCTTTTGGTAAAATAGAAGGCCCTGCATTGAAATTGTGAATCATGCAGCAAAATTAGTTGAAATAAAAAGAACAGATGTTTACCATTGATAAACATCTGTTCACTGATTAAAAGCAATTTAAAGTTTTACTGATTCAACTGTTTTATTTAGCCTGCTCTTCTCCGCTGCAAACCCCATCAAATGACTTTCAATACTTGCATCAATGGTTGAAGTAAGCAACGAAGCATCACGTTTATCAACTGCCTGCACCCAATTGGCCACCAATCGCCAGTCACCACCACCATGTCCATCACTTTTTTGGCTCCATGTACGTACCTCACCTGTGCGGAAATCAGTGATCTTAAATTCATTCATATCGCCAACGATATCTCCCATGCTGCCCATCACCCTTGTTCTTCTTCCTTCATAGGATGTAAAAGCTTCCATGCTGAAGGATGCAGTGATATTATTTTCAAATAAGATGTTGGTGATGTAATGATCCGGCTGATTATTTTCCATTTTATAAACACAGCGACCGTAGTTCGTAGTGCGGAGTTGTTCCAATATATAATCACCCTGTTTACTTTTTTCTTCGGGCAAATCAAATACATAAGTACGTTGCCGTTCATGATAATAAATTTTCATAGCAGAGTAGGGGCAGGTAGATTCAACTTTACAACCATCCATACAACGTGCTGTACTTCCTTCAGGAGCGTTTTTAGAAGTAAACCAATCTAAACTTCCAAATGCGTGTACGCTTTGAGATGGTTTATCAATCATCCATCTTAAAATATCAAGGTCATGGCAACTCTTTGCCAAAATGATGGGTGTTGTTTGTTTACTGTTATGCCAGTTGCCCCGCACATAACTGTGACTCATGTGTATGTGCTCAATCGGTTCCATGTGCTGAATGCTGATGATATTACCGATTGATCCATTATGCATCAGTTCTTTTAAACGAACAAAGTAGGGTGCGTAACGTAACACATGACAAACGCCTACAATACGCCCTGATTTTTTTGCCAATGCCAATATATCCCTGCATTCTTTTTCACTTGGACTGATGGGCTTTTCCAACAGCACATCATAACCCATTTCCAATGCTTTCATGCAGGGGCCGTAATGCAGATTATCGGGTGTGGTGATGATGATGGCATCTGCAAACTTGGGTCGTTTAAACACATCTTCCCAAGTTGTAAAACGGTTCTCGGTTTTAATTTTATGTTTTTGTGCATAGCGTTCATTGCGTATTGCAATTGGTTCTGCAACACCAACAATATCCAGCATTTCAGGATATGCGGCTGCAAAATTTCCATACACATTACCACGGTTACCCGCACCGCAGGTGATAGCTGTTACAGGAGAAGATGGAGCAGGAGTTGCTTTTAAATCCGGTAAGATGATGGGTTCACCGGCATCATTGGTAGCCCATGATGAAAGGGGCAGTGCTGCAGCACCTGTAAATACGCCCAATTTTTTTAAAACATCTCTGCGGGTTAAAGGAGAAGACAGGGCGGTTAATTTATATGTGATTAATATTTCAATGGCAATTTCAATACACTTATCATAAACTTGGTAATCTCTGCTTCCACTCCCTGGTAATCACCACTCTTAATGTAACTTCCTATTACATGATCACCTGTATTGGGCATTGCTTTTTCTCTTTTTAATTCAGCAGGTGTGCCTAACTGTTCAAACATTTTTTTCATAGCGCTTACTTTTACTACGCTATCCTGGTGTATTTCATCACGATAGTAATACAACATAAGTGTGGGTTGTTTTACTTTTTGAAACGTTTCCGGCAGCATGGTTGTTTCCAGATACTCCTGAAGGTTTGCTACTGATTCCAATCTAAAATGATAGTTCCAGTATTGCTTAAATATAGGTCGTGAGTCTTTGGGTGTTATATATCCTGAGCCTGTAATGAGTTTTCCCATTTGCAATCCCCACGGATTGTTTGCTATCCATGCATTATCATCAAATATCTGAATGTTGGGTGAAAGAAGAATGAGTGCGTTAATTTCAGGATATACGGATGCCAGATGTAAAGCATTAGTACCACCTGTTGAAGTACCAACTAAAATTACTTTGTTGCCCAACTGTTTGCCAATAGCATACGCTTCTTTTACACTGTTCCAGTATTTCTCAGCCGTTAGATTTACAAGTTGTTCCGTTGTGTCAATGCCATGTTCTGCCAATCTTGATAAATACATATTGCATCCAAATTTTTTGGCAATGTTCATATGTACGGGTGCCCCTTCTTCCTGGCTGGCAGAGAAACCGTGTATGTACACGATGGCATATTCTGTTTTTGTTTTTAATGAATCATTGGCCCAAATGATTCTTGCTTCATTGTTAGGGCGGAGTTTGTGTTTGGCTTCATTGGCTTTGATATAATTTTCCAATGCCACAGAATCAGAAGGTACGGCAGGCAAATCAGTTGTATAAGTTGGGGTAGAAGGGTTTGGTCCTAACAAATAAATAACGCCAAGAATTGCAGCAATTATGGCAAGCCATTTCAAAAATTTCATGAAGTAGGTTTGTAGAAAATAAAATTAAGCGTTTAGCTGTTGCTTTAAAAAAGTGATTTGAGGGGAAGTTGCACAAAACAGGAGTAAGTTTCCATAACCAAATATTAATCTCTTTTTTTCTTGCCACCCCGCCTTAAAGGCTTACCTTTGCGGCCTCAAAAAAGCCATTAGTTTTTGCTAATTGCTTAAAGTTCAAGTACATGAATATCAGAAACATAGCAATTATTGCACACGTTGACCATGGAAAAACAACCCTGGTTGATAAAATTTTACACGCCACCAAGGTTTTTCGTGACAACCAGGACACCGGTGACCTCATTATGGACAGCAACGACCTGGAACGGGAGCGTGGTATTACCATCTTTTCAAAAAACGCCGCTGTTGTTTACAACGATGTAAAAATTAATGTAATTGATACACCGGGCCACGCCGATTTTGGTGGTGAAGTGGAGCGTGTTTTGAAAATGGCCGATGGTGTGATTCTTTTAGTAGATGCTTTTGAAGGCCCCATGCCGCAAACACGTTTTGTACTGCAAAAAGCATTGCAACTGCATTTGAAACCAATTGTAGTTATTAATAAAGTTGATAAACCAAACTGCCGCCCTGATGAAGTGCATGATGCAGTGTTTGAACTCTTCTTCAACTTAGATGCTACTGAAGAGCAATTGGATTTCCCTACTTACTACGGAAGTGGTAAGAACGGATGGTTCAATGATTCATTAACTCCAACTGATAATATTATTCCGTTGCTGGATGGAATTGTTAAACATGTGCCTCCGCCCAAAGTAGCTGAAGGTCCATTGCAGATGCAGATTACTTCTTTAGATTATTCCTCTTTCCTTGGCCGAATTGCTATTGGTAAAGTAAGCCGTGGAAGTATTAAAGAAAATCAGCAGGTGGCTTTGATGCAGGCTGATGGTACCATTCGCAAACTCAAAGTAAAAGAACTCTATGTGTTTGAAGGAATGGGCAAGAAAAAAGTGAGCGAAGTAATTGCAGGTGATTTGTGTGCTGTTGTAGGTGTTGAAGATTTTAATATCGGTGATACCATTGCCGATGTAGAAAATCCTGAAGCATTACCAGTGATAAGTGTGGATGAGCCAACGATGAACATGTTGTTTAGTGTAAACAACTCTCCCTTCTTTGGTAAAGATGGAAAGTTTGTTACCAGCCGCCACTTGCGTGACCGTTTGATGAAGGAAACAGAAAAGAACTTAGCATTGCGTGTGAGTGACAGTGAAGATGGTGATAGTTTGATTGTATATGGTCGTGGTATCCTTCACTTAGGAATCCTGATTGAAACCATGCGTCGTGAGGGATATGAATTAACAGTCGGTCAGCCGCAGGTAATTACCAAAGAAATTGATGGTAAAAAATGTGAGCCGTATGAAAACCTGGTGGTAGATGTACCTCAGGAATTTGCAAGTAAAGTAATTGATCTTGTTACACGCCGTAAAGGCGAAATGCTGGTAATGGAAACCAAAGGTGAAATGCAGCATCTGGAATTTGATATTCCTTCACGTGGTTTAATCGGTTTGCGTACACAGATGCTTACAGCTACAACAGGTGAAGCTGTTATGGCGCATCGCTTCAGCGAATACAAACCTTGGAAAGGACCTATCCCCGGACGTAATAATGGTGTGTTGCTTTCAAAATTCCAGGATAAAACAACCGGTTACTCGATTGATAAATTGCAGGACCGTGGTACCTTCTTTGTTGATCCGGGTGAAGATGTATATGCAGGACAAATTATTGCAGAACACATTAAACCGGGCGACTTGGTAGTGAATGCAACTGAAGGAAAGAAACTCACCAACCCCCGTGCAAGCGGTAGTGATGATGCTACACGAATTGCTCCTAAAACGTTAATGACATTGGAAGAATGTATGGAATACATTCAGTTTGATGAGTGTATTGAAGTGACGCCCAACTTTATTCGTATGCGTAAAGTTATATTGAATGAAGAGGAGCGCAAGAAAGTAAGTAAGCAGATGAATGCGCAGATGGCGTAAAATAAATAAACAGAATTTTTACAAAGAGACAACACCTTGAAAATACAAAAGGTGTCGCCTCTTTGAAAAAAGCCCCGTATTTTAGCGGGGCTTTCTTTATGCGTTCAATTCTTTCCACAATAAATCTTTCAGATCCTGCAATCCTTTTTGTGTTACACTTGAAATAAACACATGCGGAATTTTTTTAGGTAGTTCTTTGCTGATGGCTTCTTTCAATTCATCATCCAGCATATCACTTTTGCTGATGGCAATGAGGAAGTGTTTTTGCAGCATTTCCGGATTGTACTCTTTTAACTCGTTGTACAAAACTTCAAACTCTTTGCGGTGATCTTTACTGTCGGCCGGAATTAAAAATAATAAAACAGAGTTGCGTTCAATATGGCGGAGAAAACGATGACCAAGTCCTTTACCTTCAGCAGCTCCTTCAATAATACCAGGCAAATCAGCAATACAAAAACTTTTACCATCACGGTATTCCACCATACCAAGCTGCGGTGTTAAAGTTGTAAAAGCATAATCAGCAATTTTTGGTTTGGCAGCAGTAATACTGGAGAGCAAGGTTGATTTACCTGCATTGGGGAAGCCAACCAAACCCACATCGGCCAATACTTTTAACTCCAGAATTTTTGTGGATTCAATGCCTGGTTCGCCGGGTTGTGCATGTTCAGGTGCCTGATTCGTAGGTGTTGCAAAACGTGCATTGCCTAAGCCACCACGGCCACCTTTGATCCAAACAAATTCCTGTCCATCTTCCAAAATTTCTGCTTCTGTTACTCCTGTCAATTCATCTTTAGCAACAGTACCCAGCGGCACTTCAATAATATAATCTTTACCATAGCGGCCGGAGCAATTATCGCCACTACCTGCTTCACCATCTTCGGCAAAAACATTTTTTACATAACGGAGATGCAGCAGTGTCCATAAGTTTTTATTGCCTCGCAAGATGATGTGACCGCCACGTCCGCCATCACCGCCATCAGGTCCGGCCTTTGCATTGAATTTGGTACGTGCAAAATGTTTGCTGCCGGCACCACCATGCCCGCTTTTGCAGAAAATGCGGATATAATCAATAAAGTTCTTTTCCATGTAATGCGGCAAAGATAGTTTTTATGGAGTGAGCTTTTGTAATTCTCTTGGGCTGCAGTTGCCCTCGAATCATCCGGTGAATGATTGCGCCCTTGTACTTCTGAATACTATTCTCCTTTTATCTTCTTCCAGTTTTCGTACAGTTGTTCCTGAATCGGTCTGTCAGGAGGAAGTTCACGTAATGGTTCACACACCTGCCATTCTTCTTTCATTTCTTTTGGAAGCAGTTGATACAATTCTGTTCCTTTTGATTTCCAGGTAATTATTTCATCGCTTACTTCTTTTATTTTTTTGGCGGGGTTGCCTACAATTAAACTTCGTTTTTCAAACACTTCACCTTCTTTTATAAAAGATAAAGCGCCCACAATACATTCATCACCCAATATCACATTATCCATCACTACACTATTCATTCCCACCAAACAATTTTTACCAATAGTAGCACCATGAATTACAGCACCGTGACCAATATGACTTCCTTCTTTTAGTAATACAGTTACACCGGGGAACATATGAATGGTGCAGTTCTCCTGCACGTTGCACCCGTCTTCAAGAATGATTGCACCCCAATCACCACGCAATGCAGCACCCGGACCGATGTAGCAATTTTTACCAATCATAACATTACCGGTTACAGTTGCGTGTGGATGCACAAATGAAGTTTCGTGTACAACGGGGATGAAGCCTTTGAATTGGTAAATCATCTTTTTGAGTTGAGAAGGTTGACAGGTTTGATAAAGTTAATACAGTTGATCCCTTATTAACTCAGTCAACTTTATCAACTAATTTCTTAT
>JBKCJY010000145.1:0-15110 GCA_046301455.1 Chitinophagaceae bacterium
GCAATTGGGGCATTTGATGTCATTGGCCATTGTGCTGTTTTTTGCAAGTTTACGAAAGATGGGTTACAAAGCCCTGTACGAAGCGTTGATTAAACCCCAAAAATGAATTCAGCCAATATATTGATCAGTTTTTGCATTGAGAAGGGTCCGCAGTACTATTTTTTAAAAATCTATCTTTATCTTGCCCGTATTATATTGATTATAAAGTATTATGGTTGAAACTCCTTTAGACAGTCAGTTGGTTCAAACACTCTTCAATCATTCCAGCATTGGAATTATTGTAGTTAATGAAAAAGCTGAAGTATCCTTAATTAACCAATTTGCAGTTAAACAATTTGGGTATAATGAGGCAGCTGAAATTAAGGGCAAGCGGTTTGATATACTTATTCCACAACGCTACCGTGAAAGTCATAAAAAACATCACGAAGGGTTTATGGAACAGCCAAAAAGCCGTCCGATGGGTTTGGGGCTTGATTTGTTTGCTGTAAGAAAAGACGGCAGTGAATTTCCTGTCGAAATAAGTCTTGGAAACTATGATGTTAATGGCTTGCATTATGTGATGGCTTTCATCAATGATATTACAGAACGCAAACAGGCAGATGTGGCGATTAAGCGTTTGAATGAAGAACTGGAAAAGAAGGTGGAAGAGCGCACAGATTCATTAAAGAAAACGGTAGCAGAGCTTAATCACCAGATAAAAGAAAACGAAGAAAAAGACAAAGTACTCCGTGCAGCACTGGAACGTGAAAAGGAACTGGGCGAATTAAAATCAAGATTTGTTTCTGTAGCATCGCATGAATTTCGTACACCACTCAGTACTGTACTTTCTTCAACTTATTTGGTACAGAAATACACAACCACGGAAGAGCAACCCAAGCGTGAAAAACATATTCAACGGATTATTTCAAGTGTAAATCTGCTCACAGATATTTTAAACGATTTTCTCAATGTAGGGCGTATTGAAGAAGGAAAGATACAGGTGCGGATGAGTACTTGCAACGTTCCAAAAATTATTAATGAAACGATACAGGAACTTAACAACCTCCGCAAGCCTTCACAAAATTTTCTATATAGTTTTGATGGTGCTGCAGAAACTGAAATTGACCCTTCCATGTTTAAAAATATCATCATCAACCTTTTGTCAAACGCAGTAAAATTTTCTCCTGAAGGTTCTGATATTCTTGTAAATACATCCATTGCTAATGGTTCATTTATATTGAAGGTGAAGGATTTTGGCATTGGTATTCCTGCAGAAGATCAGGAACATTTATTTGAACGTTTTTTCCGTGCAACGAATGCAGTAAACATTCAAGGTACCGGACTTGGACTCCATATTGTTGGGCGTTATGCTGAGCTGATGGATGGAGTTATTACGGTAAACAGTAGCGAAGGGAAAGGAACTGAATTTATAATCACATTTAAACGATAAAAAAATGATCAGTAAGAAAATTTTATTAATTGAAGATAATGATGAAATAAGAGAGAACACTGCCGAGATACTGGAACTCTCCAATTACCAAGTGGTAACTGCACCTGATGGTAAACAGGGTGTTGAAAAAGCATTGAGTGAAAAGCCTGATTTGATTGTGTGTGATATTATGATGCCCGTGCTTGATGGTTATGGTGTTTTGCATGCATTGCATAAAAACGATGCTACAAAGAATATCCCATTTATATTTCTTACAGCAAAAACTGAACGTTTAGACCAGCGAAAGGGAATGGAAATGGGTGCTGATGATTACATTACCAAGCCATTTAGCGGAACAGAGCTGTTAAGTGCTGTTGAAGGACGATTGAAAAAAATGGATTTAATTAAAGAAGAGTTAACCGGAGGACTTGAAGGATTGAATAAACTACTTTCCGCATCAGGTGCAAGAGAAAGTTTAGATGCACTTACCAAAGACCGTGATGTAAATCATTACAAAAAGAAGCAAACTATTTATAACGAAGGCAATCGTGCCAGCCGTTTGTTTTATGTGGAAAAAGGGAAAGTAAAAACTTATAAAACAAATGACGACGGAAAAGAGCTTGTAGTTGATTTGTACAACGAAGGCGATTTTCTCGGCTATGTGGCGTTGCTTGAAGAAGGTGCATATAAAGAAACTGCAGAAGCCATGGAAGATTGTGAACTGGCATTGATACCCAAGACTGATTTTGATGAGCTGGTAAATAACAACCCACTGATTGCACGCAAGTTTATACAAATGCTTGCAAAAGATGTTGCTGAAAAAGAAGAGCAATTATTGAAACTGGCTTATAACTCACTCCGCAAAAAAGTGGCTGATGCATTGATGAGCCTTCAACGGAAATACAAAACAGATTCAGGTAATTTCAGCATCAGCATTAGCAGAGAAAACCTGGCAAGTATTGCCGGCACAGCTACAGAGTCATTAATTCGCACATTGGGTGATTTCAGAACTGAAAAACTAATTGAGATTAAAGACGGAAATATTGTAATACTCAATGAGAAAAAACTCGAGAATATGTTGAATTGATTAAGTACAGAAATACGAAAGCCGTTCTGAATTACCAGAACGGCTTTTTTATCAAGCAGCAGTTACGCCGCTTCCGATAAAAACACGTTGAAATCGGTCTTGAGTTTATTAAACTGCCGTTCGATCGTTTCCATATCACGGCTCAGTTTTTTAATTTTCTTTTGCAGCTCTTTTAAGAGTGCAGCATTTTGTGCGGCACCGGTGTGCAGCAGTTCATCAATTTCATGTACATCCTGGCGCAACAAGTTTACAGTTTCATCTTCATTCAAAAACTTGGTTTGAAAATATTCTGCACGGTCAAGAAAATCTACATCAATATCATTTTGCAACACTTGACCTAACCTTGTTTTGAGATAATTGTTTTCCTGCTGCATAAAATGCAGGTAGCGTTTCCAGGTGTCATTTTCATGCCTGTATTGAGATATGATTTTGTTTAATGTGCCTTTTGTAATACTCATATTCTTCTACATTACACAGTTCTTACAGTAAAATTAATTCCATCTTTTGAGCAATCTTACGATTTTGCGTCAACGTGAAAAATGATGTTCGTCAGCCGTGTTTCCTGTTTAAAGTTTTGTTGAGATATTTCTTTTTATTTTTTTAACAAAGAGCGTATTTCTTCCATTAAGTCCATCTGTGCCTTTTGAATTTCAAAAAGTGTTTTCATTTGTTCGGCTATCAGCAAATCCATTTTATGATGAAGATTTCTTACTTCCACTTCTGCTTTTAGATTTACCAGATAATCATTTATAGCCCTTTGCCGGTCTTTTTCTTCTTTACGGTTCTGGCTCATCATAATTACCGGCGCCTGTAATGCTGCAATGGTTGATAATATAAGATTGAGCAAAATGAAGGGGTAGGGGTCAAACGCTTTTTGTAAAGCGTAGATGTTAATACCCATCCACAACAACATAAAAAAGATGAACACAGAAATAAATTTCCAGCTCCCGCCAAATGCTGCTACTTTATCTGCAATACGGCTGCTTAAAGGCGGATGCTGTTCTTCAAACTGCATCAACTTTTGAGAAACCAATTTTTCTTCTTCAATCGCCTGCTCAACAATTGTATTTAGTTTTTGAAGTTGTATATCTTCTGTTTGCAATAATTTTTTAATATCTCTTTTCAGCATCTCAGTATAATTAAATCTTTCAACCCAAATAATTATAGATTAATGACATTCCATCACTTCTGCATTTGCAGTTTGCATCATTGGACTTAAATAGGGTATTCCCAAATTCATTCCACGGATTATCAACAGCGCTGCAACAATTGCCATAACAAAGGGAGTGAGTTTACGAAGGCGCATTCGCAATTGTAAAGGCATGCTGCTTCCAAACATCATTAACAAAAACATAGCGGGCATCGTTGCCATACCAAATGCAGCCATAAACAATGTGGCTGATAAAACACTGCTGCTCACCAATGCTCCCGCAATAGCAGCGTACACCATGCCACAGGGTAATAAACCATTTGCCAAACCAACAATAAATGCGCCTTTATTTTTTTGCAGTGCAGAAGCAATAAAACTCTGCAGATTCCATGTAAACAGCTGAAACCATTGTGGCTGATAATATTTTTTATCCCCGAAATACAGAATTGTAAGCAACATCATTATACTGCCAGCAAGTACAGAAAACAGTTGCTGAAAACCCATCAGGCTGAAACCTTTGCCAATAAAGCCAAACAATAATCCAAGCAAACTGTAAGTAACAACCCTGCCGCTGTTGTACATCAATGCAGCTACGGTATGATTTTGTTTTCCTTGTTGATGAGCAGGTAATGCCATTGCCAGCGGGCCACACATCCCCACACAATGCAAACTGCCAAAGAGTCCCAGTGTAAATCCTGCTATGATGGTTGTAGTAAACATTATTGTATGCTGAATGATTGTTCGTTGTAATAACCTGTGCCTGCTGCTTTCCACGTTGTTTTAACGGTATAATTGCCGGCTGCCAGTTTACTGCGCTCAATAAACTGAACTGCTTCATTGGTTACATCAATTTTTATGCGTCGATCTTTCGTGTCGTTGTACGCACAATAGAACCAAAGTTCACCTTCCAGTAATTTACCTTTCATTTCATTGGGAAACTGAACGGTAACACCTTGTTCATTTTGTGTAATGATGATGTTTGATGAAAGTGTTGCAGCATTACTGCTGCCATCAATCACCTGCTGGTACTGCAACTCATCTTTATAATAATCTTTGCTCACCAGTTCAAAATCTGTTTTAATGCTTTTGTATACCAGTGTAAACATGAGTACTGCAAACAAAATCAGAACGATGGTAATTTTATGTCCCCAGTTGAGTGCCATGGTTGTTAGTTTAAAAATGATTGGTTATTTATTTTTTTCTTTCTCACCTTCTTCTTCAGCTTCGTTATCATCATCGCTGTATACAGGCCCCAGAAAATTAGTAGTTACTTCACTTATCTTTCTGTTTCCTTCATACAAACCGAGTTTTATTTCTGTTTTACGTTCAGTAATTGATTTGTTATTAAGCACTACAAAGAAAGCTCCTGCACCTTGTCCTTCTTTTTGTACATGCACAGTGTCGCCCACCATTTTTACCAGTCCGTTACCACTTTCTAATTTGATAGTGAGCGGTATGGCTTTCATGGTTTTATTCACCACTTTTATATTGTAGAGATTGGATATACTGTCTTTCCCCATTTCCTGGTACAACATGCCTGGTGTGCGGATGACAGTTGCTTTCACATCCTTCAAAGAAAAAATTAAAGAGCCCAGCAAACCTAGTAATACAGCAAGTAAAACAGTGTACATCTTCATCCGTGTGGTGTAGCGTTGCTTTTCACCAAGAGCAATATTGTTTTCACTGGCAAAACGAATCAATCCTTTTTTAAAGCCAACATTTTCCATCATGTGATCGCAGGCATCAATACAGGCGGTGCAGTTAATGCATTCAAGTTGTGTGCCGTTACGAATATCAATTCCTGTGGGACAAACCTTTACACATTGATGGCAATCAATGCAATCACCCGCTGTGCGTTCTTCATTCTTTTTGAACTTTGCCCTTGTTTCACCACGTTTGTAATCATATGCAACTACAACGGAATTTTTATCGAGCAACACACCCTGCAATCTTCCATATGGACAAACCACAGTGCATGCCTGTTCACGAAAAAATGCATACACAGCATAAAATACATATGTAAAAACAATCAACCCGGCAAGCGTTCCCAGATTTGCAGCAGGATGTTTTACCATATCCCACAATTCTTCTGTGCCCACTACATAAGCCATAAAGTAATTGGCAATCACAAACGAAATCATGTAGAATACAAAATGCTTCAACGCTTTTTTTACAATCTTTTCTGTAGTCCATTCTGCATTTGCCAATGCTTTTTGTTGCGGTGCATCACCTTCAATTGCATATTCAATACGGCGAAAAAGCATTTCCATGAAATTTGTTTGCGGGCACACCCATCCGCAAAATAATCGGCCAAAAGCTGCTGTAAACAAAACGATGAATACCACAAATGTTACCATTGTTACACCAAAAATGAAAAAATCCTGAGGCCAGAACACTTTTCCAAACAGGATAAACTTTGCTTTAGGTATATTAAAAAGAAACAACGGCCTTTCGTTTACATAAATAAAAGGCAGTATTAAAAAAACTGCAAAGAAAAACACGCTCACAATAGTTCTTGCATTGTAAAATTTGCCTTTCGGTTTTTGAGCGTATATCCAGTTGCGTTTTCCTTTAGCATCAACAGTTGCTATTCGGTCACGAAAGCTTTCATTTGATTCAGATTTAATATTTGATGTTTCGGTTTGCAACTGTTTTTCTTAATTTTTACTTACAGCGTTTTTTAAAGTTGAGTCTTGTTTAGGCAAAGCGCTTGAATCAGCAGCAGCTTCTTTATACAAGTCACCCTGTGGTGCTTTTGCATTGGGCGGATTGGTTCCCTGTAATGATTTTACATAGCTGGCCAGTTGTGCCATTTGTATAGGTGTGTATTGATCTTTCCAGCTTTGCATTCCTTTTTCAGGGAAACCGTATTTAATAGTTTTAAAAATATCTTTGATTCCCCCGCCATGTATCCAGTATGCATCTGTAAGATTGGGGCCAATCTGGTTGCCTTCACCTTTTTCACCATGACAGGTTTTACAGGTAGATTTAAAAATAACTTCGGCTCCCTGTAACGCAGAGGCATCTTTAATATAGGTTACTGTATTTTCATCTACATTATTTGCTGCTTTGGCTAAGTAAGCTTTGGTTTGCTCTTCACCTTTTATCAGTGCAATTTTTAACTCTTCAGCACTGGAAGGTGCAGTGTGTGTTACATGATAACGCCATAAATAAATACCGGCAAAAAGAATGGTAGCATAAAAACCATATAACCACCAACCGGGTAATCGGTTATTTAGTTCACGTATGCCATCATAATTGTGTCCTAAATCAATTTTTGATTCTTCTGTAATAGGACGAAAACTGTTGAGTTTATCCCACAATTGTTGCCAGTTGGTTTCCTGTTTAGTAACACCTTCAGCAACCACAGCTTTTGCTTTTTCTTTAGAAAGAAATGAGCGAACAAAAAAGGCCATCACCAAAATCACAATCAGCTCCACGCCAATTACTGCAAGCAGCATAAAAAATGTAGTGCCTGTTAAGCCACCGATATTTGTTACAGCAGGAGCAGTTGCTGCATCCTGTGCATTTGTAATTGCAGGTAAACTCAATGCAAGCAACAGTGCAATTGTTTTAGTTGTGCCTGATTGTTTTTTGAAATGCCACTCGGCTGTTCCCAATACTACATTGGCCAGCAATGCAATTACCAGCAACAATACTATGATGATGGCAAGCATAGCCAATGCGAGGGGATTGCTCCACACAGATTTTGGCGCTTCACCTGCCCCAGCAGCAGTTGTTTGTGCGGCTGCAATCAATGATACAGGCATACTGCCTGCAGCCAGCAGTAATGTTTTGAAACGGTTTGATAGTTTTATATTGAACATATCGGTTTGGTTTTAAGGTTTAGTCTAAGGGAATGCGGCTCATTTTTTTCATTTCATTTTTATCGCTTCTAAACACCCAGGTTAACACTGCACAGAAAAAGATGAAGAAAATGAGGAACGATGCAATACCATAAATGCTGATGTTGCTTATTTTTTCGAGATAGTGTATGAATTTCATGTGAATTGATTTATTGGTTTGATGCAGTTTTATTTTTATCGCCTTCAGTTTGAATATCCTTGCCCAGACGTTGCAGGTAAGCAATAAGTGCAATCACTTCTTTATTGGCAGGTGTTTGAATTTTATCCACTTTCAGATTGATACGGATAGCATTTGCCTGTATCATTAAATCTTTGTTTGCAATTTGATCGTAGCCTGCGGGATAAGGAACTCCCAAAGTTTGCATGGCTCTAATTTTTGCCGGAGTAGATGCTGTATCCAAATCATTATCCAGCAGCCAGCCATACCTTGGCATAACAGAACCCGGACTTACCAAACGTGGTTCCATTAAGTGATTGTAATGCCATGAATCAGATTTCTTAAGCTTGTTTGTTCCTTCTCTGGCCAAATCAGGCCCGGTACGTTTACTTCCCCATTGGAATGGATGATCATATACAAACTCACCAGCTTTTGAATATTCGCCATAACGTGCCACTTCATCACGGAAAGGGCGCACCATTTGTGAGTGACATGTATAACAACCTTCTCTTATATAAATATCCCTTCCCTGTAATTCAAGTGGTGTATAAGGTTTTACTGCAGCAATCGTTGGAATATTTTCTTTTACCAGAAATGTAGGAATCAATTCCAGCAAACCACCAATTGCAACCATTATCAAACTCAACACCAGCATCATCACCGGTTTGCGTTCAATTACACGGTGCCAGTATTCTTTTACATGTGAAGTTGCTTTTTCCATTGCAGGAGCTTCAGCATCTTCATTGGGAATAAATGTACCTGAAGCTGCAGTTTTGTACAGGTTGTAAAGCATCATCACTACACCAACAATGTAAAGTGTACCACCAATGCTTCTGGCAATGTACATAGGCATAATGCTGTTTACAGTTTCAAGGAACTGGAACTTAATCAAACCTTCATCAGTAAACTGTTTCCACATTTCAGCCTGTGCAAAACCTGCCCAATACATAGGTATTGCATAAATAATAATACCAATAGTACCCAGCCAGAAATGGTTATTCGCCAATTTTGGTGAATACAATTTAGTGCCCCACATTTTTGGAAACAGCCAATACAAAATACCAAAGGCCATAAAACCATTCCAACCCAAACCGCCAATATGCACGTGTGCAATAATCCAGTCTGTAAAGTGTGCAATGGCATTTACGTTTTTCAAACTCAGCATCGGCCCTTCAAACGTACTCATACCATAACAGGTAATGGCCACCACAAAAAATTTCAGCATCGGTTCTTCACGCACTTTATCCCATGCACCACGCAGTGTAAACAAACCATTAAGCATACCGCCCCAGCTTGGTGCAATCAACATCACACTAAACACAGTGCCGAGTGATTGTGCCCAATCGGGCAACGCAGTATATAACAAGTGATGCGGGCCTGCCCATATGTAAATAAATATCAACGCCCAAAAGTGAATGATCGATAAACGATAGGAATATACCGGACGGTTAGCAGCTTTTGGTAAGAAGTAATACATCAAACCCAAAATAGGAGTGGTGAGGAAGAATGCAACCGCATTATGACCATACCACCACTGCACTAACGCATCCTGCACGCCTGCATACCAACTGTAGCTTTTTAACCAGCTAAAAGGAAGTTCAATGGAGTTTACAATATGCAGCATGGCCACTGTAATCCAAGTAGCAATGTAAAACCAGATAGCTACATACAAATGACTTTCTCTTCTTTTCAAAATTGTACCAAACATGTTGATGCCAAATACAACCCATATCAACGTAATTAAAATATCAATAGGCCATTCCAACTCAGCATATTCTTTACCGGTAGTGTAACCAAAAAACAAAGTTGCTGCTGCAAGTACTATAATGAGTTGCCAACCCCAGAAATGAATTTTGCTCAGTACATCACTAAACATTCTTGCTTTACACAAGCGCTGTAGTGAGTAGTACACACCCATAAACATACTGTTGCCCACAAACGCAAAAATCACAGCGTTGGTGTGAATGGGGCGAAGACGGCCAAATGTAGTACCGGGAAAATTGAGTGATGTTTGCGGCAGGTAAAACTGTATAGCTACCCATAAACCGGCAATCATACCCACTAAACCCCATACAGCAGTTGCGATGGCAAAGTTTTTTACAATCCTGTTGTCGTAAGAGAATTTTTCCAAATGCATATGGTTTGTTTTAAGGTTAAGGTTTATTGATTGTATCGTCAAAAAGTATGCGGCGTGGAGGTGAGTAATCATCATCCATTTGGCCGTTTTTCACGCTCCATATAAAAGCCGCAAGAAACAAAGCCGCAACGCTGATGCTGGCGATTAGTAAAATTATGATGACACTCATGTTGTTGTTTTATAGTAAAAAAAGTATTGGGCAAAACTATTTTTCACCCCTTAGCCTATCGGTGATGCGTATCAAAAGGGGAACTGATAGAAATCAGCGCAGGGTTATTGTGTTGAATAACTGTGTAAAGAACATAGAACATAAATGTTGAATGAAGGCAGAAAAGCAGGGGTGGTTGACGGGCGGTGGATCATTGGGCATCGTCCCTTGCGTCGCACTCTTGTACGGTTGGTCTTTCATGGCAGCTAGTGGGGTGTGGTTAATTAGTTCATCTTTTAATGATTTATCTGCTAAATAGCAATTAATCTTTTCTCAGAAGTAACTTTCCCATCAAACTACTGCTTCCAAACGTGATCAGCAATATGCTGATGGAACTTGATGGCATCAGTATAGCCGCAACCAATGGTGATAAAATTCCCTGCAATGCAAAAAATAATCCTACCACATTGTACACTATTGAAAGAATAAAAGCCGCCATAATAATTTGTTTGTTGGCACGGCAGAGTTTTATAAAAGCAGGAAGCAAGTGTAGATTTTTTGCATCCAGCACCGCATCACTGGAGGGTGTAAAGTTGTTGGTATCTTCTGTTACAGCAATACCCACATTGCTTTGCTGCAAAGCGCCAGCATCATTCAAACCATCGCCAATCATCAATACGTTATGTTGCTGCTGTTGAAGCTGATGCACATAATTCAATTTTTGATGCGGCTGCTGCTGAAACAGAAGTTTTGTTTTTGCGCCAAATAGTTTACGTAAATGTGGTAATTCAGCATCACTGTCGCCACTTATAACAGATAAATGAAAATCTTTTTTCAAATTATGCACCAATGGCTGTAACTGCTCACGGTAATGATTGCTGAACACAAAATAACCAAGGTATTCATTATTGATAACTGCATGCACTTTGGTACGATTATCCTGTTGCTTTTGCGCCATGGGAGAGGAGCCCAGTACTACTTTTTGCTGATCGATAATACCTTCAATACCACGTCCGGGAGTCTCTTTAAACTGCTGCACACTCATGTTCCGCACTTTACCCAATTGTTGCACCAGTGCTTTACTCAGCGGATGTGTGCTTTGTGCCGCCAGTGCACTGATGAGTTGTTGCTGTTCTTTGTTAAGCGTTTCACCCACAAATTCAATATCCTGTTTGTTGGAGCTGGTGAGTGTTCCTGTTTTGTCAAACACAATACTATCAATCGAAGCCATCTCTTCAATTACCTGCGCATTGCGCAAATACAGTTTGTGTTTGCTCAAGATGCTGATGATATTGCCATTGGTAAAACTGTTACTCAGCAATAAAGCACAAGGACAGGCAACAATCAAAACCGTTGTAATTACATTCCATGCTTTAGTTCCATCATAAAAACTCCAGTACAAAGCACCCGCAAATGCAAGTGCCAATACAATCCATGTAAACCAACGGCTCAATGCATGTACAAATGATTTCTGTTCTTCACCAATTGTTTTATCGCCTTCTTTATTCCACAGTTGGGTGAGATAACTTTGTGTTACTTCTTTAATAGTTAGTATTTCAATATTGCTTCCGGTTTGTCTTCCACCGGCATAAATAATTTCACCCATTTCTTTTACAACGGGAATGGACTCGCCGGTAACAAAGCTGTAATCAATCAATGCTTTGCCACGTGTAAGAATTCCATCAGCGGGAATAATTTCATCATGATGAATTAGTAAGGTGTCATTCACTTTTACTTCCGGCAATGCAACCGGTTGCTCGGTATCATTTTTAATCACAGTTACTGCAATGGGAAAATAAGAAGTATAATCCCGTTCAAATGAAAGTTGCTGATAAGTTTTGTTTTGCAGCACACGGCCCACTAACATAAAAAATACGATGCCGGTCATACTGTCAAAGTAGCCTGCGCTGATGCCGTTATACACTTCATACAAACTGCGGAAAAAAGTAATGAGGATGGCCAGTGCAACAGGCGCATCAATGTTTAAAAATTTATTACGCAATCCTTTCCATGCACTTTCAAAAAATGGTTGTGAGCTGTAAAGCAATACAGGTAAGGCAAGCACAATGTTAAGGGTGCGGAACATGGACTGCAATGTTTTTTCATCACCTTCAAATCCCAAATATTCAGGAAAACTTAAGAGCATAATGTTGGCAAAACAAAAGCCTGCTACGCCTAACTGATAAATCATGCTCTTGGGAAACGCCGGTTTCTTATGTTCCAAATCATGCAGACTGATATAGGGTTCATAACCAACAGAGCTTAGCAATGCTGCGAGTTTACTCAATGAAAGCTCGTTGTGATTGAAAACAACAGTCACTTCTTTGCCGGGAAAGTTTACACGGCTTGATATAACATGTGTATTGATGCGGTGCAAATTTTCAAGCAGGTACAAGCAACTGCTGCAATGCATTTGCGGCAGGTAAAAAGTGATATGTGTTTGTTCTTTGTTTTGAAACTGAATAAGTTTCTGCTGAATGCATTTGTCTTCTAAAAATAAAAATTTATCAGCCCGAATTTCTTTTTGGAGATTGGTGCCCGGCGCTTCATTTAAATTGTAATATTCACATAATCCGTTTTTATTGAGTATGCTGTACACAGATTTGCAACCCTGGCAGCAAAAAATTTTTTCATCAAACTTTATTGAATTGACAACTTCTTCACCGCAGTGATAACATTGGGTTTGGCTGGTTGTTGTATGCATAGAGGCTGCAAAATAATTTTCAGAGGCGGGGTGGGTGCTGATGAACATCAAGAATGGAGATGATTGCAAACACTGGCGGGTAAATTTTGCAAACTTGCTGACTAAAAAAGCCCCGCCAATGGCGGGGCCTTATCATCAATCACCAGCTACAAACTACTTCACAGGTATGTGTTTTCCAGTTTCTGTGATTTTGGCTTTTTCAGTTTTAGGCATCATTAATTTAAGTTCGCCGTTTTCATATAGGGCATCAATTTTTTCTTTCATCACTTCATCAGGCAGTGTAAAACTGCGGCTGAAAGAAGAATAATTGTACTCCTTGCGGTTAAACTCTTTTTCCTTTTCTTCTTTTTCCTCTTCTTTCTCACAACTGATGGTGAGCATGTTTCCATCAACACGGATATCAAAGTCCTCTTTCTTCATACCGGGCACAGCCAGTGTAACCATAAATTTTTCCTTAGTTTCACTTACGTTTACTGCTGGTATGGTAAGCTGGCGGTTAAAGAAAGCAGTGCCTTCATCAAACCACTCATTCCAAGGTTTGAAAAAATCGTCAAACATGGCGGGCACTCTTCTTGCTTTTTCTAAAGATTTAATTGACATAACGCCTCCTTTTTTTAAAGGTGAAGGATATTTTTTTACAGCGTTAAGGTACGTTTGTGCAATAGGATGAACCTATGACTGTTGTCAAAAAAAAGAGTGAGGGGGGTCAAACAAAATCAACCTTTATTCTTCAACCATTCGTTGAATTTTTCCTGTGCATTTTCAACAGCAGCTTTGGTAAGTACAGCAGCAAACTGTCCCAGGCTATCCGCCAATGAATTACTACCGTCTTCAGGCTTGGAATGAAAGGCTTTGGATAAAATTTCTCCGGCTACATTTTTTGGACGAAGGCTGTGTTTGAGCTCTATCCAGTTGGCATGCAGCAGTTGTTCCAGTTCTTTCTGGCGTTTGAGCAATTGTTTTTTCTGCTGCTGTAATTGTTTATCGTTTTTAATCTTCTTCATCTTCAGCCTCCTCGTCTTTGGTAAACAAATGTTGAATCATGGCATTCATAATGGGGTATTGCAGCAATTGTGCACGAAACATCCACAGTAACAAAGCTAATAGCAGCAATACACCACCTGTAAATAAAAAGCCCCAATAAATGGCGCCAAAAACTTCACCCATGTACAATGAAAGCGCAACCGCAGCAAACAAAATAAAAAAAACAACTAATACCACAATTACACCCACTGCAATTAGCCAAGCAAAAAGCTTGGCTGTTTTTTCGGAAGTGCTGAGTTTTATTTGATCGACCCGGTTATTGGCATATTCCTTCAAATGCTCTACCAACTCTTCTGCTTTTGAAAATGTTTGTTCCATATACTTGTTTTGAACGGGTAAGGTACATCAATGCATTTCTTTTTCATAACGTCCGGTTTTTTCAGTAAGGATAATGCGGTAAATCACAGCCTTTGCACTGTGTTGATTCGTTCGCACACGTTCAGGATTGTTTTCAGGAGGATGGGCTGTAGTACTTACTTTTAATTTCATCATTTTATCAACAAATAATTTCATGGCTTCATAGCGTTCCCGTTCATCAGTAATTTCATGAAAAGTTCCCTGTGCAATAACTGATTTCCAGTTTTGATTGTTGACGATTTCTTCCACTTCAAAACACACCTGTGGGTTTTGCCGCATCATAAAAATTTTATTACCCTCAGTAGAGTGGGCTATCACCTGTCTGCCATCATAAACATAATTAATGGGAACGATATAGGTTTTGCCTTTTAAGCTGTAACCAATGCGGCCTACAATGCCATTGGTGAGCACTTCTTCAATTTCTTCTTTGTTCAAGTGTCCAAGCATGGTTGTATTTGAAAGCTAAAGCTACTATTGCTTTACCATCAAGATCATGAGAGGCATCAAATAGAATAGTGATAAAAATCAGCAAGGAAATGTTTTTTAAAAATCATAAAGTTTGATGTCGGTAATTTACTTCTTAACTTGGTAACATGGCAATGGCAAAGAATCATCAGTACAATTTGTTTTCCTGTAACCAGGTGCAACTCATTCGTGGGGGTAAGGATTATTTTACACTACTGCAGCAGCTCATTGCCAATGCTCAATTCAGTATTCATTTGCAAACTTACATTTTTGATGATGATGAAACCGGTGTGGAAATTGGAGCTGCCTTAATAAATGCAGCTCAGCGGGGCGTACATGTGCAGTTGATGGTGGATGCTTATGCTTCAAAAGATTTATCAGATGAGTTTATTGAACGTATGAAACGAAAAGGCGTTCAGTTTAAACAATTTGAACCTTTGCTCAAGAGCCGTAATTTTTATTTTGGCCGGAGGCTGCATCATAAAGTTTTTGTGGCAGATGGAGATAAAAGTTTGGTGGGCGGCATCAACATCAGCAACCGTTACAATGATATGCCCGGACAAAGCGCATGGCTCGATTGGGCTTTG
>JBKCJY010000146.1:0-3979 GCA_046301455.1 Chitinophagaceae bacterium
TTTGCTGTTTCAGTTTCAATTTTTAAAATACCCTGATCGCTGATGACAAAGAGTGCCTTACCATCTGCCGTTATAACAAAGCCAGCACCGTTGCCCAGTTTAGTCAACACTTTGCTTTCTCTTGTGCGTGTGTTTACCTCCCACAACTCAGTGTTACGTTCATTACTGGCGATGTACCAGAGTTTATCGCCATTGGACGAGAGTGCAAAGCTGCTGATATTGGCTGATGCATTAGTGAGACGCAGTTTGCGGTCATCAATATTTGTAAGATTGGGTTGCCAGTTTTTCTTGGCAATGGAATCTTTTGTTTTTTGGGCAGAGTCTTTTTTGGTTTTGTCTTCACGTTCTTTAAGCAACGCATAATCTTCTTTACTCAAACGGAAACGGTCATACGCATCCTGTTCAAAGAACATGATGAACACATCATTTTCCCGTGCACCCTGATAGGCCAGTGGTTTTTTGCCATATTTATCATTGGCCCAGATGAGTGCCTTGCCATCCATTACAAATTGCTGACCGCCATCGTTAAAACCACTGTTGGTAAGATCCGTTCCTGTTTTATCTGTACCATCTGCTTTATACACCACCACATCGCTGTTGCTGTATCGGCCTTCATCACTTGCCACTGCAATCCACTTGCTATCGGGGCTCCAGGTATATTCCTGGTCGCCATCACGGTAAGAGAAGTTTATACCTGCGGGAATGATAGTGCGGCTTTGTTTGGAAGCGATGTTGTATACTTTTAGAATATTGCGTTCTTCGAGATAAGCAATCTCTTTTCCATCAGGAGAAACAACGGGTTGAAACTCTTCTTTCTCTGATGCAAGTACGGGTTCTTCTTTCAACAAGGTAGATGCATAGAAATAAGGTTCTTCTTTGCGAACAATACTTGTTTTATAAATATCCCAGCTACCGTTACGTTCAGTAGAATAATAAATGGTTTTACCATCAGCGCCAAACTCCACCATGCGTTCCTGCTGTGGCGTATTGGTGATGCGTTTGGTGATGCCGCCTTCCACACTGGTGATAAATACTTCACCACGAAATACAATGGCTACTTCTTTTCCATTGGGCGAAACTGCAATTTCACCACCGGTTGCTGAAACAGGAACGATACGATCGTCATTGCTTTTTGCATCAGCAACAATGCTGATGTTTACTTTTTGTGGTTGCCCATCATTTTTGATGGTATAGATCTCACCGTTCCATGAAAAGCAAAGTGTATTGTCTTTTGCACGGGTAAGATGACGTACAGGATGATTTTTAAACGTAGTTACCTGGCGTTCAGCAATTCTTAATTTGATGGGTGCTTTGAAAATATTCTGTGCACCATCTTTTTCTGAGAGATAATACACATATTGATCATCACTGCTAAACACAGGCTCACGGTCTTCCCCTTCAAATTTGCTGAACTGAGTGTAGGTTTTTGTTTTGGTATCATACAGCCATACATCACGTGTAACCGATGATGTGTGGTGTTTGCGCCAGGGATCTTCTGTTCCTTTACGATCCTGGTACACCAGCAAGCTTCCATCACTGTTGTATTGTGCATGTTCCATACCGGTTGCACTGATCAATACACTTCTTCCGCCTTTTACAGGTACTGTATAGAGTTGCGCAAACAAACGACCGGCGGGAAAACGTACATTGGTATTTACTGTATGACGGCCGCTTCCAAAAATCACCGATTGATCATCAGTACTGAAATCATATGGATAATCATTGGCAGAGTTGGTAGTGAGACGAGTGGGTGTGCCCCCGTCTGCAGGCATCACAAACACATCAAAATTTCCGTAGCGGTCGCTGGCAAACGCTATTTTTTTACCATCATGACTCCATACGGGTTGATAGTCGTGTGCCTCATGCAAGGTGAGCGGCAGTGCCGTACCACCGTCTGCACTTACTTTGTACAGATCACCTTTGTAAGAAAAGACGATGGTTTTACCATCAGGGGAGATGGATGGATAGCGCATCCACAGCGGGTCATTTTGAGCGAATGTGCTACCGAATGCAAGCAGTAAGAAAAACAGGAGCGAAACCTTTTTCATTTTTTACGTTATTTGGTTTAAAGAAAGTTGATTACCTTTTTATTATCAGGAAGCAAAGATGAAATCTTAGATCTTTGTATCCATCGTTTGATAAAAGCAAACTAAGGTAAGGAAGAACCATTATGAATGCCCAACCGATTATATCTGTTTTAAACCGTTACGCAAACGACTTTCACCCGGTTGTTGATTTTAACCCGGCTACCGATAAACTGCTGGGCATGGATTTCACGGCTGCCAATGAAGAACTTACCGGTGAAATGATTGATGATACCAAAAAGTTCAGCAGTTATGTAAATGAAAAGTTGAAAGAAGCGAATGCAAAGTTTGGTATTGGAGGTTATGCTGAGAACAGAACGGTGTACAGCCGCAGTGCTTTGTTTGGCGATACTGTTTCTTTGAAGTTTGGTGAAGGTGTGAGTGGTGCTATGGAACCACGGCGTTTGCATTTGGGTGTTGACATCTGGGGCCCTGTTGGTACACCTGTGTATGCGTTCATGGGTGGAATGGTGCACAGTGTGGGGTTCAACAATCATTTTGGTGATTATGGCGCTACGATGATTCTGAGTCATCAATTGGATACACATTCATTTTATACACTGTATGGCCATATCAGTTTAAAAGATATCCATAAAGTAGAAAGTGGAAAGTATGTAAACCGTGGAGAAGAGATTGCACATTTTGGCAACACGAGAGAAAATGGCAACTGGCCGCCGCATTTACATTTTCAGGTCATTATTGATTTAGAGCTGAAGGAAGGTGATTACCCCGGTGTGTGCAAGGTGAGTGATAAAGATTTTTATTTGAATAATTGTCCGGATGGGGATTTGATACTGAAGATGAACAGGTATTTGTAATTCTTGATTTTTTGATCAGTTTTAATTACTGAAGCCTCTGCTATTCTTTTGTCACTTTTTTGCTTCTCTGACCCTTAGGCTTCGCTCAGGAGTAACCAAAAAAGGAGCCCGATTTCGATGACAGCCCGAAATCGGTTTGTTCCCTGATGTTTCTATGTACTACTGTGGTGAAATACAATTTAACATTACTTAACATGCTATGTGCTACATTCTCATTAATAGCTAACTGAACTATCCTATTATTTCAACGGTCTTATTAAAACTATTTTATGTTACAATCATATAATTAAACATCGATGTTTTTTCGGCCTGCATTACAGCTACCCAAAACGGAACTATTGCTTCTGTCATTCGTGCATATTTGATATCTCCCAGGTCAAGAATGAATTCAGGTTTCCAGTTAAAATTATCAGCCAGCAAATGTTTCACTTTAATTTTTGCATCCACGTCATTACCACAAATGAATAAATTATGATGCCCATCATTCACCCTGTTGGCATCAACCATTAAATTGGCTGTTACTGTATTCAATGCTTTTACTACAAATGCAGTTGGTAATTGCTTTTGAATTTCTTCACCCAAACTCCAAGTATTGCAGTATTGAGGTAATAAGGAAGGAGGCATGCCTTTGGAGAAATCAAGAGGATTGGTTAAATCAATAACTACTTTATTATTGAAATTTTCTGCACCTGCACTTTGCAATGCATCAACCGTTCCATTTCCGTTTAAACAAATAAAAATGATTTCACCAAATGCGGCGGCATCGGCAAAGGTACCATTAGAAGCATTGGAGCCATTGGCATTTGTCCAGGCAACAGCTTTCTCGTTGGCAGCAGTGCGGCTGCCGAGCATTACTTCGTGACCTTTTGCAATCAATGCAGAACCAATTGTTTGCCCTACTCCGCCTGTACCAAGTATTCCGAATTTCATATTGATGCGTTTATTTAGTTAGTTTTACAGCAATTTACGTTTGAATGCCGAATCCCAATTTAAATAGCGATAAAGAATTTTTAACTTCTGCTGATAAGGAGTTTGAAAACAATATCCGTCCGTCTAACATAGAAGACTTCAGTGGTC
>JBKCJY010000147.1:0-13381 GCA_046301455.1 Chitinophagaceae bacterium
GGCATTAGTTGATATTTTTATTGTCGGATACAGCCCCAATTATTATTTCACTTCATATAACTCATCCCATCGTGTGGTGTAACGTTTACTGCGTAACTCCTGCCGCATTTTCCAGTTACGTTTTAAACCGGAAGCGGCATACTTTACCACATCATCCCGCATGCTGAAGTTGATGTTATCAATTGCCCGCATGAGGAATCGTTGCTCATTTTGTGCAGCCGATAAAAACAGATTCCCCTGTATGGATGCATCGGGCACAATTTGCCCCAGCATGACGCCTGCTTTTAAATACTTGGGACCCTGCACATACAACTGTTCTACTAACGGCACGGCATACCTTATGAGCTGGTGCGTACAGGAAGTGGCAACAGGCAGTGTTACATAGTTGTGTCGTGTTTCAGGATGGTACTCATACTGCTTTCCTTTTTGATCATTGGTTACAACAAACACATCAATGAGTTGTGCGGCACTGAACTGGCGACGGAGTTTTTCTGCCGCACGGGATGTATAGGTAGCAACGGCCTCTTTTAAATCATTAAGTTCATACACAGGTTTGCCAAACATGCGTGTAGTGGCAATCATTTTCTTTGTTTCCAATGGGTCTTTCATTTCAATACATGGAATACCATTGAGTTCTTTGATGAGACGGACACCTACTACACCGCCTAAATTTTTTCGTGCCCATTCTTCGCTTAGCTTGCTCAATTGCCATGCGGTTTGAATGTTGTAAAACTCTTTGAGCTTATAGGCATAGCGGCCGCCCACGCCCCACACATCTGCCACATCAGTACGCTGTAATGCTTCACAAATTTTTTCATCTGTGTCCAATATCATTATACAGTTAGTGGCCTGCTTGTTTTTTTTAGCCAGGCGATTCGCTACTTTGCTCAGCACTTTGGTAGGTGCCACACCCACTGATACATGAATACCCGTCCACTGCTCTGTACGTTCTTTTAACTGCTGCGTAATACGTGCAAGATCATGCAACGGCACATGATGCAGATTAATAAATGCTTCATCTACTGAATACACTTCTACATGCGCTTCTCCTGCAATGGAACGCAGTGTGTTCATCACCCGCTGACTCAAATCGCCATACAAATTATAATTGCTGCTGAACACGGCTACTTTGTTGCGTTCAATAGCTTCTTTATTTTGATAATAAGGTCCGGCCATGCCAATGCCCAATGCCTTAGCTTCATCTGTTCTTGAAATAATGCAGCCATCATTGTTGCTTAAAACTACAACCGGTTTGTTGTACAATGCCGGAACAAAGAGGCGCTCACAGGCACAATAAAAACTGTTACAATCTACAATAGCGTACATAATTGTTATCTGAATGTATGAATTGAATGTACCACCACGCCCCAAACTCTGAAATCGTTAAACTCCATTACATTAATGGGTTTGTAACGGTTATTTTCAGGAATGAGATAAGCAGCGGAAAAGTTTTTGTGAAACCGCCGCACCAGCAACTCGCCGTTGAGGATAGCTACAATAATTTTTCCATTCTGAAATTTGAGTGAGCGGTCTACAATTAAAATATCACCATCAAAAATGCCGGCCTCCGTCATTGCATCACCTTTCATGCGAAAGAAAAAAGTTGATGGCTTGTTGGTAACGAGTTGCTCATTCAAATCAATACCCCGCTCCATGTAATCATCTGCAGCGGCACCAAAGCCTGTGGCGTTGGCTGTTTTAACTTCCAGTTGTGTAAACTGTTTACTGCCACGGTAGGCAGCTCCAAAAAAATCTTCCCCATCCATAGAAAAAAAATTAAATGCTTTCGTTAAGAACGCTGTGAAAAAAAGTTTGGGTGGGTTTGTAAGAAAGTTTTGTAAAACTAAAACTTTTAGTATATTCGTAGAGCAAACAACCAAAAAAATTTCTGATACTTCTTCAAACCCATCAACAGCAGTAGCGTTTCTGCTGAAAAAATTTCTATACCAATTAAAAGATGGGTCATGCAGTTACAATCAATCACAACCACTACCATTCCTGGCTACAGGGTTTATGAGTATTTACTCGTGTTAAGTCCGCATGAAGAATTATGGAACCGCATTTTAAAAGAGAAAGAAGCGTTTACAGAAAAATACAAATCAGACAATGCACGGTGGAGCAAGCCGCATATTACGCTGGCAAATTTTCTTCAGTATGAGTTGATGGAAGAACGCCTGCTCAACCGTTTGAAAATGGTGGCCATGGGATTTCATCCGATAAAAGTGGAGTTGAAAGATTACGGAAGTTTTCCATCGCACACAATTTATATTAATGTGCTAAGTAAACTTCCCGTTCAATCATTAATTAAAACGATAAGAAAGGATGCACAGCGTTTAATGAAACTAAATGATGAGAATAAACCGCATTTTATTTTAGAGCCACATATCCCTCTTGCAAGAAAATTACAACCCTGGCAATATGAAAAAGGGTGGCTGGAGTACAGTCACAAACATTTTACCGGACGATTTATTGCTGATGGTATGTTGCTGTTAAAAAGACCGCTTGGTGAAAACAGGTATCAAATAGTACAACGGTTGGAGTTTCAGAATTTAGCAGTTACTACAAAACAGGGCGAATTATTTAGCTGATTTTTTAACCGACAGAGTACACAAAGTACAACACAAAGAACACAGAGGATTCTTTGTGCCCTCTGTGAAAACTTTAGCGTCCTCTGTGGTAAAAACTATGTCAGAAAAATTGCAACAAGACCACTACAAAGTAAAACCCAAAGAAACAGATGCATCACAACCCTATCATGCAGGCCGTGGTGCACAATTCAATACCAAGAACAAATTTTTGAAAGATGAAAAAACAAAAGAACACATAGAAGGCATTGACGAGTGGCAGAAAACCGAACTCAAAACACAACATATTGAAACATTTTCAAAAACCATTGTAAACAAAGTGGAAACTCCGGATGTGGGTATGAGTTACAGCATGAACCCATATGCAGGTTGTGAACATGGTTGTATTTATTGCTATGCCCGTAATGTACATGAGTACTGGGGCTACAGTGCAAGAATGGACTTTGAACAAAAAATTCTTATCAAAAAAAATGCACCGCAACTGCTGCGAAAATTTTTAATGCATCCCAAGTGGCATGCCACACCCATTATGCTCAGCGGCAACACCGATTGTTATCAACCCGCCGAGCAGCAGTTTCGTTTAACAAGAGGATTGCTGGAAGTGTGTAACGAATTCAATCAGCCTGTCGGAATTTTAACCAAAAATGCCTGGATACTTAAAGACAAAGATGTACTCCAGGAAATGGGAAAGAAAAATATTGTATCCGCCATGGTATCCATTACCTCTTTCAATGAAGATTTAAGAAGAGTAATGGAGCCACGCACTGTAACCGCCAAACAAAAATTAAAAGTGATTAATGAACTAAGCAGTGCCGGTGTGCGCATGGGTATTATGATGGGACCGATGATTCCCGGTTTGAATGATCATGAAATGCAACGCATTATGAAAGCAGCAAGAGATAATGGAGCAACGTTTACTGCTTATACATTCATCCGTTTGAATGGTGCTATTAAATTTTTATTTCATGACTGGCTGTACAAAAACTTTCCTGACCGTGCCGATAAAGTATGGCATCATATTGAACACAGTCATGATGGTAAAGTAAATGATACCCGTTTTGGAGTGCGTATGCGTGGCGAAGGAGCCATAGCACAACTCGTGGCACAACAGTATAAAAAATACGGGAAGCTGTATGGCATGAATGCTGAAGAATGGAGTTTGGACCGAAGTAAGTTCAGAAGACCCGGGCAGCAGGGAAAGTTATTTTGAAATTATTAAAGCAGATAATTTATTGAAACAATGCTTCAGCAATGGCTACACTTTCCGGCTTGCCCACATCAACGAGTTTATCACCGCTGTGATCATAGCCAAGTATGAGATGTTCTTTTGCTAAGTCAAGATACGTTTCAGTTAAAGAAAATTTACCTGTTTGTTTGATAAGAGAAAAGACACGGGGTTCAAATACCACAACACAACTGTACGCTTTCTCTACTAAATTTTCTATTGCAACAGAAATCTTTGTTTCTCCGGTGCTGTTATTTCGCCAGCCGCATAACCTATTCTGTTGATCAAACAAAAAATTACGTGAAGTTTTTCGGTTCGTTACTCCAAATGAAATGAGTGGTTGGTGTTGTTGATGAAATGCCAGCAGCTTATTCAAATCTAAACCAGTAAGAATATCAACATTAATTGTTACAAAAGGCGAATCCCCTTCGAGTAAATTTCGAGCTTTGAGTAACCCCCCACCTGTTTCCAATACTTCATCACGTTCATCACTAATCATTACATTGCTTCCCCAGCCGCTGTTTGTTTTTATAGCTTCAATAATCTGATCAGCAAAATGATGCACATTGACCACAACATCTGTAATACCGTATTGCTGCAGGTATTCAATATTGCGTTGCAGTAAACTTTTACCATTTACAATTGCCAATGCTTTTGGATGATGATCAGTCCATGGTTTAAAGCGTGTGCCAAGGCCGGCGGCAAAAATCATTGCTTTCATTTCACCTCCAGTTTATTGTTCCAGTTTTTAGCATCCTGTACTAAATGCTTTACTTCGATCTTTACACCATACTTATTGCGAAGATGACGTGCCAGCGCATCAGCCGCATAAACACTCCTGTGTTGACCGCCGGTGCATCCAAAACTTATTTGTAAACTTTCAAAACCACGTTTCATATAATCTTCCACGCTGATATCAATAATATTGTAAATACTATTGAGAAAGTTTGGCATCCTGGTGTTTTGCTCCAAAAAATCTTTTACTTCTTTATCTCTACCCGTTAATTGTTTGTATTCTTCAAAACGCCCGGGGTTTAAGATCCCTCTGCAATCAAATACAAATCCACCACCATTATCTGATTCATCTTTAGGGATGCCCGTTGTTTTGTATGAAAAACTATTGATTTGAACTAGAAGCTTTGTTTCATCAGTTGCCCGCTCCGGTTCAAAACGATGAATCACTTCATCTTCTACTACCAAAGTAAGTAAACGTTCAAACTCAGGTACGCTGATACCAACCTGTTTATTTTGCAAGAACCAACGAAGGTTACGTAAAGCCAATGGAATACTCGTTAAGAAATGTGCTTTGCGTTCAAATAAACCCCTGAAACCATAGGCACCCAACACCTGCAGTAATCGTATCAATACATACCCATTATACTGACCAATAAAACGATGACGGTCAATTTTAGACTGCAAAATATTTTCAACATTATCAATGTAAAATTCAAGCAAATTATTTTTCCATTCTTCAGGCAATTCTGCTTTGGCCTGCCATAATAAAGAAGCTACATCATACTGAACGGCACCTTTCATTCCGCCCTGGTAATCGATGAAGTGTACTTTACCATCTTTTACCATCACATTACGGCTTTGAAAATCACGGAACATAAAATACTTGTGATCTACTCTTGCCAGATAAATACTCAAGACTTCAAAATCATCCACAAGCTTTTCTTTATCATATGGAATTTTTAAAGCATCAAGAAAATAATATTTGAAATACAACAAATCGGCAAGTATAGCTTGCTTTCCAAATTCCTGCGAAGTAATACACCACTCATAATTAAAGTTTTCATGGCCTTTAATTTGCATATGGGCAAGCTGTTGAAGGCTTTGCTTAAACAATCCATACACATGATCATTATGGCCATGCTTTTCCAACTCATTCAAAAGTGATACATCTCCCAAATCCTGTTGCAGGTAAATGCTTTCATCTTTGCTTACTGCAAATATTTCGGGCACAGGACAATTGCATTTTTTAAAATGGGTGCTGAAACGAAGGAAGGTTTGATTTTCTTTGATGTTTTTGTTGGAGGTAGCAATACACACGGTTTCGCCTTCCACACGATAGTACACACGGTCGCTCCCGCTTTGCGGAATTTTCGAAATACTGGTCGGTGATGAATGAAAATGCGAACGGTAAAGCTCAGCAATTTGCTCATAAATTGTATGCATAGTATCAAAGGAACGAAAAAATGTTATTTTACAGCAACAAATTATGCGTCGCTTTCTGCAAATACTTTTAACTAAACCTGTGTTATGGCTGGCCAATAAATTTTCGAGCAGTCCCAATATGGAGCGTGTACATACAGCACTCTCTCATTTATATACCAGTACCATTAAGGATGCTAATAAAAAAGGTATTCGCTTGCCACTTAATTTGCAAAAGGGTAAATTCATCATCTTAAGCGATCAGCATAAAGGTGCAAAAGATGGCAGCGATGATTTTAGAATAGCTGAGGGCAATTACACAAGAGCGCTTGATTATTATTACAAAGAAGGATTTCATTTTATTTCCCTGGGAGATTGTGAAGAGCTTTGGGAAAATTTGATTTGGGCGGTGCTTGCTAAAAACAAAATCACATTTGAAGCTGAACAAAAGTTTGTTGCTGATAAGCGTTTTACAAAAGTGTTTGGCAATCATGATTTGTTTTGGGATAATGATCCACTCTCTTCTTATTATCTTAAAAAAATGTATGGCGAAGCAGTACCTGTTTATGAAGCAGTTATTCTGCAAACAGTACTTGAAGGAAATAATACAAATATTTTTCTTACACACGGACACCAAGGGGACGGGCAAAGTGATGGCAATCCTTTAAGTGCATGGATTGTTTCAAGATTATGGGCGCCGCTTCAAAGCTACCTCAACATCAACCCAAATACACCCGCCTATCATAAAGAAATGAAAACCACACACAACCGTTTTATGTATGAGTGGAGTAAAGAATCCAACAATCCGGTATTAATTACAGGGCACACACATCAACCGGTATTTGCATCACTCACACATTTGGAACGTTTGTATAAAAAACTGATTGCAGCTGAAAAAGAAAACAATCAGCAATTGATTGAAGGATTGAAAAAAGAAATTGATTTCAGGCGGAATGAATATGATTATGTAGCTACCAATTATATGAATATGCGTCCTTTTTATTTTAACACCGGCTGTTGTTGTTTTAACGATGGTGATATTACTGGTATTGAAATAGCTGATGGAACAATTCGGTTGGTGAAATGGAAGAATAATGAAACAACGTCACAACGTATGCCGCTGGAAGAAATGGAGTTACTTCAACTGCTTACAAATGTCGAAATATAAAAAGCCGCTTTTTAAAAGCGGCTTACAAATTATTTCTTTTCCCATTTATCATTTTTTGGATTTATATCGGGCAACCTGTGTTCCGGATCAACTTCAACTGATTTTACTTCTCCTTTTGTTTTAACCGGAAATGTCCAAGTATCACCACGCTGCCAAACTTCTACATTTAATTTAATGAGTTGTTCGTCGCCATTAACATCTGTAACTTTTACAGTAACAGGTAATGGCATTTTTTCCATTAACTGCAGCGTAATCAATACTTCTTTATCTGCACCTCTTGATCGCACGCCCACTTCTTTAACTGCCACATCAAATTTCCAATCGTTTAATACCCAGCTTCTCCAATACCAATTCAAATCTTCACCTGCTACGTTTTCAATTGTATGAAAGAAATCCCATGGCGTTGGATGTTTAAATGCCCATCTCCTCACATACTCTTTAATGGCTGCATCGAATCGTTCTTTACCTAATACTTCATTTCTTAATACATACAGCATGATGCCCGGTTTGTAATAAGCTGCTACTCCTAAATTATTTTGTTTAATTACATCAGGCGCATTGAACAAACCATCCATAGCATCATTAAACATCCATTGTGCCATACCGCTCACATCAGGTTTTTCAGCATATTCTCCATTATTAAATGCTTCGCCAGAAAGTATATTGATGTACGTGTTGAAGCCCTCATCCATCCATGCATATTTACGTTCATTGTTTCCTACAATCATAGGGAACCATGTGTGCCCAAACTCATGATCTGTTACACCCCATAAACCACTGCCAGTTGCCTGTGCACTGCAAAACACAATACCGGGATATTCCATTCCGCCAACAATGCCAGCAACATTTGTTGCTACGGGATATGGAAATTCAAATAAGTATTTGCTGTAAAATTCAATACTTGCTTTTGTGTATTCAGTTGAACGGCGCCAATCATTCCCATCTTTTTCATTGGCGCTTTCTTTAGGATACACACTCACGGCCATAGCTGTTTTACCACTTGGTAAATTAATACGTGCTGCATCCATAATGAAAGCGGTACTTGCAGCCCAAGCCACATCACGAGTGTTTTCACATTTAAACTTCCATGTTGTGTTAAGAGTTGATGGACGAGATGATGCTTTGTTTACTTCATCGGCAGTACGAATCATCACCGTTTTATCACTGCTCATGGCTTTTGCCCAACGTTCCGTTTGTTCTTTGGTAAAACATTCCTGTGCATTGGTTAATGCACCGCTGCCTGCAATAATCATATTAGAAGGAGCAGTAATGTTGTACTGAATATCACCATACTCCAGGTAAAACTCTCCTTGTCCCAAATAAGGATTCGTATTCCATCCATTGATATCATCATACACGCATACACGTGGAAACCACTGGGCTACTTCATACACCCATCCATCTTTTTGTTTTAATCTTCCCATACGGTCAGTACCATATTCAGGAACTGTAAAATTATATTCAATAGAAATTTTGAGTTGGGCACCACTGTGTTTCAACACTTCGGGTAACCACACCTGCATACGTGTATCAGTAATTGTATTTGTGGGTGAAATGGTTTTACCGTTCATTTCCAGTTTTACTGATTTGATATTATAGCCCTCTGTAAATTCTGCATTTGCCCAGCGGCCGCCCTGTGTAGTAGTAGTGGCTGATCCACGGGAATCATTTTTATAAATATTTTGATCTAATTGAAGCCAGATGAAACGCAAATCATCCGGACTGTTATTAGTGTAGGTTAATGTTACATTGCCTACTACACTATGATCATCAGGATTGATTGCAGCATTGATAAGATAATCAGCTTTATTTTGCCAGTACTTTTGTCCGGGTTCACCACTTGCACTGCGAAACACCGTACCGGGATAGGGATAAAAGAACGGATGAAACGCTTCACGGTTGTTGTACTTGCTTTGGGCAAATGTGATGGTTACGAACAATACTGCAACCATGCTTACTATAAATTTCTTCATTACAGTTGATAAATTAGGAAATAAAGAAACGAAGATTGCCTGAAACTATCCGCTAATTTTTATAAAAGGAGCGTTAAAGATGCAAAGGGTAATTGATTTAAATATAACACGCAATAGAATTAAAACTGTTGAAGAGTGCGACGCCACCACAGCTCCATAGGAGCAATTGCCTCTGCAACATCTTTAAAAAAATAAGCGAAGCGTTTTTTTAATCTCTCTCCTGCGCCCGCAACCAACGTTCAGGAATTTCATTATGACTGGCGAGGCGATAATCAGCTTCGCTGCAAGCCACAAACTTTTGATTGGGCAACTGCATCCACCATCTCCCTGTTTTATGGCTCTGCAAAAACAACGCATCCACTTCAGCAAGTTTGGTGTGGTACTCATTAAAATTATGACGCTCCGTTAAACGTGCTTCTGTTTTTGATTTGTTATAACCATCCACAAAATACCAGAGCATATGTGCAATTTGTATGGCCGTTAATTCATCTGTATCATTCTTGGCATTGTAACCATAAATGCCGATGCTGTTTAAATTATCACTCATTCCTGCAAAGCGTGTGAGGGTGCACATATCTTCACCATTCAATCCATTAGGGCTTGTGCGGTTAGCAGGCGCTGCTGCATAACTCATAGCTGCAATATCAATACTCATCATGTGTGAGTTGCGGATAACAGGTTCCATTTCTTCCAGCCGCTCACGCACCACACCTACACGGTAACAATCGAAACGCAACTTATCCATTGTTTGCAACATGCTGGGGTGTACAAAATAACTTTGAAAACCGATGTGATTGTAATGACGGATAAAGTTGGGTTCGCCTGTAAGCATCTCCATCAAAAAATTTTCACTGCGGATATTGGTGCCTGTTCCCAAGTTTATAAAAGAATCTATACAGGTAGCCTCAATAATTTGATTGCGCTGTGCATACGCACCATATTGAGCCAATGTATTATCATGGCTTCCGCCTAATACAATTACTGTTTTGTTATTAGCGATCAATTCTGCAATTACTGCTTTGGCTGCAGCGTATGTATCATTTAAAGAAGCACCGGGTTTTATATTACCTACATCAGCAATTTTTAAATGTGCATGCCAGTTAAACAGCTGGTAAAAATTTTTGCGGATCATATCGGGCGCTTCGCCTTCACTCACGCCATTGCCTGTGCCACGCTCTTCTGTGATGCCAACAATTACAATTTCAGATTCTGTAATATCAGGAAACTGATGAAAATAAGCATCAATCTTTGTTCCCATCTGCATATCATTCAGCTCTTCATCACCAATCACTACAGGTATGGGCAGCGGGTTTAAAAAATCAGCAATTAACAGTGAGTCGCTCATGGGTTTTTGATTTGCGCAAACATAAGATAAAACCCCGATGTAAGAATTAGGAGGTAAGAGAAGCTTAAACATCAAATCCTCAATCATAAATCTCAAATCGGCTATCTTTGCAGCCTATGGAACAGGTGTTACAGCAAATTGCAGAACTGCGCAATGAAATTGAAAGCTTACAGGTATCCAACGCCAAAGCATTGGAGGAATACCGTATTAAATTTCTCGGTACCAAAGGTTTGGTAAAAGCACTCATGGGCGAAATGAAAAATGTAGCCAATGACCAAAAGAAAGCATTTGGCCAGGCCATGAATGAATTTAAAATTTTTGCAGAAAGCAAATATGAAGAATGGAAAAATGGGGTGGGCGATACTGCAACTGCATCTGATATTCCGGATGTAACATTACCTGCTGATGCTATCGCTATCGGCAGTCGTCATCCTATATCGTTGATGCGCAACCGCATGGTGCAAATTTTTCAACGACTGGGTTTTGCTGTTGCTGATGGACCTGAAATTGATGATGACTGGCACAACTTTACAGCATTGAATTTGCCGGAGAATCATCCTGCACGTGATATGCAGGATACTTTTTACATCAGCACCGATCCTGCCTGGCTTCTGCGCACGCATACGAGCAATTTACAGATACGTGCTATGCAAAACAGCAAGCCACCTATACGTATTGTAACGCCGGGGCGTGTATACCGCAATGAAACCATAAGTGCACGCAGTCATTGTTTCTTTCACCAGATTGAAGGATTGTATGTTGATGAAAATGTAAGCTTTGCCGATCTGAAACAAACGCTTTATTTTTTCGTGCAGGAAATGTTTGGTAAAGATGTAAAGGTTCGTTTCCGTCCTTCTTATTTTCCGTTTACAGAACCAAGTGCGGAGATGGACATCAGTTGTTTGCTCTGCAATGGTGAAGGTTGCAGCGTTTGTAAAAAAACAGGATGGCTTGAAATTCTTGGTTGCGGAATGGTACATCCCAAAGTACTTGACAATTGCGGCATTGACAGCAATAAATACACCGGCTTTGCATTTGGCATGGGTATTGAACGACCTGCGTTGTTGAAGTATGGTATTAAAGATATTCGTCTCTTCAGTGAAAACGATGTGCGGTTTTTGAAACAGTTTACGGGAGCGATATAAAAGTTTATAGTTCTGGGTTTTTAGTTTTTTGTCTCCGAGGTTTGTCTTACTATTGAGCGCCTGTTGCGTCGCACTCTTGTACGTTTAGTAATTCTATTGAGCAAGTATTCATCAGGCTCACAAAGCAAAATCAGTAAAATTGTTTTAAAATATATGCGGGGGCTTCTCCCCCGCATATTTATATTCATTAGTATACATCCATGTAATTTGTGGCAAACAATTCTATTCATGCACTAAAACACAAACCTTCCTCCCGCTTCGCCTGTAGTATATTTAAAATCATGCACGCCCTGCTGAAACTGTGCAAACCAGTTTATTCCTTTTTTATTGCTGCTTGCACGTAAGCGATACACGATGGGCCGGTCTCCATTATTGAAATAGCCCAGATAGCCCGTGATATTTGTTTGCAGTTGAATTCGTTTTTTGTTGTATTCAATTCCTGCACCAAACAAAACTGCATCATTTTGCGGACCTGTGGGCAATTGCCACACATACATGCCAAACATGGCAGCGTATTTCCAGTTGGATTGTTTGTGAAATTTTCTGGAAGCCGAGACATCAAAATAATAACCGGGCGCATCCGTCATCCTTGCAGCAGCAGGTTGCGTACTCGTAGCATAACGGTAGCCTGTACGCAAACTCAACTGTACTTTATCTTTTATTTTATTGAGCAGGTTAATGTTGAAGTTTACATGTAAATCCCCTCTTGCAATGTTTTGGTTATATACGTAGAAATAAATCTTGCGCTGCTCCTTCAAAGTATGCGTTACATTAAATATTTCAAACGGCACTAAAAACGCATCAACTGAAATGCGGTCTTTCACTAATACATAATTACCATACAAAGCAAGATTGCCTGTCTGGTCGCCTTTCATACTATGATAAATGGCTGAAATAGAAAAACTGTTGAGGCTATCAATGCGTCCATTGCTGAGCCTTGGTACAGGTAATGCATTCGGGCCTAGATTGGAAGCATTGTATTTAATATACTTGCTCCAATGACTGAAACCATCCCAGTTTACATTCCGAATCCACCACTGATCATCTTGCCCACATAGGGTGTGTGAACAAAGGAAGCAAAGAATAAGAAACAGCAGTCTTGGCATGAACCCACTAAATTTGCATGGAAAGTAAAAAAAATACAGCTTTCACAACTCAAATTTTTTTCATGAACATTCAAAGCATTTGTGTTTGCGGCGCAGGAACTATGGGCAGTGGTATTGCACAGGCTGCTGCTCAAAGCGGTATCTATACCATTTTATTTGATTTGAATGAAGAAGTAATTCAAAAAGCACAAGCAGCCATTGAAAAAAATCTTTCATCACTGATTGAAAAACAAAAGCTCACTACTGAACAAAAGCTTCAGGTGCTGGGAAATTTAATCTTCACTTCAGATTTGCATCAATGCCTGGCAGATGTAATCATAGAAGCTATCATTGAAAAACCCGAAGCAAAAATTGCACTGTTCAACCAATTAGCCGAAATCAATCACAGCGAAGTAGTTTTTGCAAGCAATACATCTTCTTTATCCATTACCCACCTGCAAAAGCAAATCATGCAGCCATCCAGAGTGGCCGGGTTGCATTTTTTCAATCCTGCAACAATTATGAAACTGGTAGAAGTGGTGAAAGGTGAGTTAACCAACGATACAGTCATTCAGCAACTAGTTTCTTTGGTGCAGCAAATGAATAAAGTGCCCGTTGTGTGTAAAGATGCTCCGGGTTTTATCGTCAATCGTGTAGCACGCCCCTATTATATTGAAGCGCTGCGACTGGTGGAAGAAGGA
>JBKCJY010000148.1:0-1366 GCA_046301455.1 Chitinophagaceae bacterium
GCCTGTTGAACAACCTAATAAAATTGGATATTTTGAAGCAGGTTTCTCGTTCTATACTTGAATTTAATCCCATTCATCAAAAAAATACAGCATCGGGTATAAATCATTCTCTCTGAAATACAGTTTATCCTATCTTAACCGCCTAAACCAATGCTATATGAACAGAAGTTCCCAGTTACTGTTTTTCTTTCTTATTTCAATTACTGCCTTTGCTCAAAAAAAGCCGTTGAATCATACGGTGTATGATGGTTGGCAATCGGTAGCACAAACCGTCATCAGCAATGATGGCAAATGGGTGGTATATATGGTAAACCCGCAGGAAGGTGATGGCGAGCTCATCATTCAATCCACTGACGGAGCTTATAAAAAAACCATTGCACGTGGGTATGGTCATTTAATTACAGAAGACAGTCGCTATGTAATTTTTAAAATCAGACCCCTGTTTAAAGATACCCGTGATGCACGCATTAAAAAGAAAAGACCCGATGATATGCCCAAGGATAGTTTGGGTATGATGGAGCTGGGCAAAGAAGATGTGTGGAAAATGGCACGTGTAAAATCGTTTAAAACGCCGGATGAAGCAAATGGATGGCTGGCTTATCATATGGAAAAAGCGTTGCCTGTTCCTCCTGTACCTGCGGCAAGACCTGATTCTGCTACACAGATTAACCGTATGATGTTGATGGCCGACAGTTTATTGAGAGTTGCCGACAGTTTGAAAAACAAAGCCAATGAAGCGATAGCAAAAGGCATCAATGTATTACAAACTGCAAGACCACAACGGCCTGCTGCAAGACCTGCAGAAGACCCTGTTGAAGAAGGAACAGAACTGGTTGTTCGAAATACGGTTACAGGTGAAGAAAAGAAATTTAAACTGGTGAGTGATTATTACTTCAGCAAGAATGGAAATGTATTGCTGATAGAAACAACCAAAAAGAATGGTGATTCACTAAGCAAAGCAATGGTATTGTGGATGAACACAGCCAATGGCAAGATTGATACGGTGCTGAAAGGATTTAATGATGCCAAAAATTATGCGTTTGATGAAAAGGCAGGGCAGCTTGCCTTTGTTGCTGAACGTGACAGTTCTGCCAAATCATTAAAGAAGTTTTATAAACTGTGGTATTATCAACCAGGAATGAGTGAAGCAAAGATGAAAGCTGATAAATCAACACCCGGAATAAAAACCGGTTTCACTATCAGTCCTGATTATACCAATAAGTTTAGTAAGAATGGTGAGCGCCTGTTCTTTGGGTTGGCTCCCATACGTAAACCAAAAGATACAACGCTTGATGAGTTTGACACAGCAAGGCTGGACATCTGGCATTACAATGAAGATTATCTGCAAACCCAGCAACTCTTTCAG
>JBKCJY010000149.1:0-2343 GCA_046301455.1 Chitinophagaceae bacterium
TGGCAGTGGTGATGGAGAAATACGCAGAATAGATTTAGGCGTTAATGTGTTAGCAGGCTACGAACTTAAGAACGGCTTATTCTTTAGTGCTAACTATACCAGAGGTCTTACTAACTGGTTAAATGTAAGTACAGATACATGGCGCAATAATCTGTTAGGTGTATCTGTTGGCTATTTCTTCGGAAAGAAAAAATAAGTATCACTCTGAATAGTAAAGCCCTGTATTTTTACAGGGCTTTTTTTTTATGAACGAACTCTCCATCAACACTCCAGCACTCTTGTTTCCTGCCATTACCTTGTTAATGCTGGCTTATACCAACCGTTTTTTAGCCATTGCTGCGCTGGTACGTAAACTGCACGATGAATACACAAAAGAAGAAGATAAATTACTAAGGCGGCAAATTAAAAATCTTCGTGGCCGCATCAGTCTTATAAGAAATATGCAGGCTGCCGGTGTATTGAGTTTCCTGCTTTGCATTATCTGTATTTACCTTTTTTTTGAAAACCACCAGAGTGCTGCTAAAATCATTTTTGCAGGTAGTTTATTAAGCTTACTGCTATCACTTATTTTTTCGCTCATAGAAATTTTCCGCAGTACTAAAGCAATTGATCTTGTATTAAGCGATATGGAACTGAAAGAGCGGAATATTTTAAAACGCATTCTCGATGTGGATGATGAAGAAGAAGCTTAGTAATCAAACTTTGTAGGTTCATGCGTTTGATAATCTTCATCATACCGAACAAAAAAATACAAATAGATGGTGCGGCTTAAACGCATGAGCACAGGTTGTAACAGCACAAGCAAAACAGAATTACTGCCCAGCCACCAAAAAATGCGGTTGTCATTAATGGAAATACCAATCAATACCCACCATGCAATAAATGTAGCCACTGAAAATGCGATGGCCAATGCATAACTTACATAACCGGTTCCGTACCAAAAGCCAGGCTCCATATCAAATTTCTGTTTGCATACGGTGCATTCATCATGCATATCAAATGTATGTTTAAAGTTATAAGCACTATAATCTTTAAACAGCTTTCCTCTTCTACATCGTGGACAATGCATACTAAAGATACTCCAGAAGTAATTGGGCTTTGATTGATTGGACATAGATGTGTACAAAGGTAAGACTGTATGATTGAGCAATAGTAACTTTAATCACGCATCATACAAAAGCTGTTTTATTTGGATGTCTTTAACCAAATGCAAGCCTGCAGGTTTAAGAGACTTCAGCAGTTATTTTTCTACGTTCGCCAATTTGCTGACGCCACATAGCATAATACAATCCTTTTTCCTCCAGCAGAGCATGATGTGTTCCTGTTTCCACCACTTCGCCACCTTCCAGCACATATATCCTGTCAGCATGCATAATAGTACTTAAGCGGTGTGCAATTAAAATGGTGATTTGTGATTTCTGTGATGAGATATCACGAATAGTGGAAGTAATTTCTTCTTCAGTAATTGAATCCAATGCTGATGTGGCTTCATCAAAAATGAGCAGTTTGGGTTTACGCAATAATGCCCGTGCAATAGAAAGTCGTTGCTTTTCACCACCACTCAATTTTAAACCACCCTCGCCGATCATAGTATCCAAACCTTTTTCAGCTCTTGCAAGTAATCGTTGGCAACTTGCTTTGTTCAGCACATCAGTTAACTCATCGTCAGTTGCGTGTGGATTTACAAACATTAAATTTTCTTTAATGGTGCCACTAAAGAGTTGTGTATCCTGTGTAACAAATCCAATTTGATTACGCAAGTCTTCAAAGTCCATTGAGTTCTCATCAATACCATTGTACAAAATTGTTCCTTCCTTTGGTCTATACAAACCCACGAGCAATTTCATTAATGTAGTTTTACCACTACCACTGGGACCAACAAAAGCAACAGTTTCGCCCAACTTTGCCTCAAAACTAATTTTTGTAATTGCGTTATGAGAAGCGGTATGATGTTTAAATGTAACACTATTAAAATTCAGCGATTCAATAGCGCCTAAATGTTTGGGATTAACCGGTGTTGGCTCAGGTAGTTTTTGCATAAGCGTATTAAAATTGTTAAGTGATGCTTCTGCTTCACGATACGACAATAATATGTTTCCTATTTCCTGCAATGGGCCAAATACAAAGAAGGAAAAGATTTGCATGGTTACAAGCTGGCCTGCATCCATCATACGGCCGAATATCAACCACATTAAAATAAAAAGAATTACCTGTCTAAGTGTATTTACAAATGTTCCCTGTAAAAAACTGATACTTCTTATGCGCTTCACTTTTGTAAGCTCCAATCCTAAAATCTTGTACGTATTTTTATTTAAGCGGCTCACTTCCTGATCAGTAAGTCCA
>JBKCJY010000150.1:0-1941 GCA_046301455.1 Chitinophagaceae bacterium
CAGTTTCCTTATAAGTGCCTCCTTCAAGTAAAGCAACATGACCCAGAAAATCACCCGTATTATAAAGATCTGTAATTAACTCTTTACCGCCCTCATTGGTTTTGAATGCTTTTACTTTTCCTTTTATGATATAATACACTCTGTTTGGATGATTGCCTTCGCTGTAAATTATCTGTTTCCGTTTGTAAACATTAATATTTCGGTCTGCTATTAAATTTTGCAGAGCTTTTTTTCCATTTACAAGCTCATTTGGATCTAGAGATCTATAATTGCCTTCAGTATTTTCTTTTTGCAACTGCTCAGCACGTTTTAACCTGCTGTCAACCGCTGTTAACAACTCAGTTGCAGTAAATGGTTTTGTTATATAATCATCTGCCCCTAACTCCATTGCTTTTCTGAAATCTAGGCGATCAGTTTTAGCTGTAAGAAAAATAAAAGGCACTTGTTTTAAATGATCATTACGGTGCGATGCATATAAAACTCCATAACCATCCATAACCGGCATCATGATATCGCAGATGATCAGATCTGGCTGAAACCTTAAAGCTTTTTCTATTCCGGTTTTGCCATTCTCTGCTGTTTCTACTTTATAATTGGAGAGTTCCAATAATTCAGCAGTGTTATTACGAATGATATCATTGTCTTCAATTAATAAGATTTTTTTCATATTGTAAGTTTTTTGAATAAAATTTTACAATGAATTCACTGCCTTTTTCCAATTCGCTTATGCAGGTGATCGTACCTTTCAAAAGTTCCACATATCGTGCAACAATATGTAATCCTAATCCTGTACCCTGTATGTTCATTGCATTGGTACCACGAAAAAAGCGTTCCATCAGATGTTTCTGATCTTCTTTGGAAATGCCAATACCTTCATCTTTAATGCGAATTGTAAACTGATGTCCCCTTATTTCAGAATTTATTTCAATTGCACATCCTTCTCCTGAGAACTTGGTTGCGTTGGAAACAAGATTCATTAATATATGCCTCAACAAAGAGGGGTCCATAATAAATTTTATTTTTCCGGTATGTGTGCATTTGATTGTTTGTCCAGGTTTTAGCAATCCTGTCATTTCATCAATTACTAATTGAATTATTTGAGGAATATCAGTTTCAACAGATTTAATATTAATTCTTCCTTCCTCAATTTTTCCAACACTTAAAAAATCATTAAGTGTATCAGTAAGCATGCCAACTGCAGAAATAATATATTGTATGTGTTTATTACGTTTGGATTGGTCTTCAGCTGCTGTATAACGTTCAAGGAGATTTGCAGAAGATAGAATAGTGCTCAGCGGTGTTCTGAATTCATGCGAAGCCATGGATACAAATCTTGATTTTAACTCTCCTAACTCTTTTTCTTTCTGTAAAGCGTTTTTAAGTTCTTCCTGTGTTTTTTTAAGTTCGGAGATGTTACGTGTCATTACCACAATTTTATTGATGCTTCCATTTTTTTCCTTTAAAGGAAACGCATCCATTGTTAAACGCAATCCGTTATTAAATTGTGGTAACTCTACATCTGATACATTTTTACCTTGGAATACTTGTGATAATACACGGCTTATTTGTAACCACTGTTCTTTGTTAAGTAATGAAAATATTCGCTGCCCTATTAAATTGCCGGAATTGATTTGCAGACGGGTGAATATTGTTCCGCCTGTATAGATATATCGAAACTTTTCATCAATTACTGCAATGCTTCCATCAGGATAATTGGTAAATACATCATTAAGAAGGTTTCGGATTGCAGTTGATTCCTCTTCTGCTTTTTTTCTGTCAGATATGTCGACCACTATTCCTACATAGCCTGAGATTTTATTTTTTGCACTTTTAATAGGTGTAACAATCAATGAAACAGGAAAAATGCTTCCATCTTTACGCCTGTGCAGCCATTCTGTTTCAATCATTTTATCTCCTGCAATTCTTGCAATGAATGTTTCA
>JBKCJY010000151.1:0-7464 GCA_046301455.1 Chitinophagaceae bacterium
AACGGAAAACAGTTTGACCTTAACTTAAAACTCACTCCACTATTACGTCCTTCAGAATTTGCCATACGTAGTTTAATAGCAGAACAATTGCAGCGTGGTACCATTGAATGCACTGTTTCTTTAAAAGAAAATGGTGGCAGCAGTACTGTCTCTATTAACAAGCAAATGGCCAAAGCTTATTTTCAACCATTAAAAGAAGTGGCTGATGATTTAAACTTGCAACTGAGCGAATACATTCTTGGCGCATTGCTTCGTCTGCCGGATGTGGTAACGCCCAACTCTGATTCTTTGGATGATACAGGATTAAAACAGTTTATGCAGATAGTACAAAATGCCATTGATGCTTTAAATAAGCACCGCATGCTGGAAGGCGATGCTTTGGAAAAAGACTTGCTTGAACGCATCAATAATATCCTGGCTTACCAGGAAAAGATAAGTGAACTGGAACCTTTGCGTCAGCACCGTATGAAAGATGAACTGCGTAAAAAACTGGAAGAACAGGTGGGCAAAGAAAATTATGATGCCAACCGGTTGGAGCAGGAAATGATTTATTACATTGAAAAAATTGACATCAGTGAAGAACAGGTGCGCCTGCGCAACCATTGTGATTATTTTTTAACGATCCTGAAAGAAGCAGAAGAATCAAAAGGTAAGAAACTGAGTTTTGTATTACAGGAAATTGGCCGTGAAATCAATACCACAGGTGCCAAGGCCTATGATGCTGCTATTCAAAAATTAGTGGTGTTGATGAAGGATGAACTGGAGAAAGCGAAGGAACAGGTGTTGAATGTGTTATAACTTAAGCTCTCCTGAAGAATAGGAACAACAAACAGCCCAACTTTACAAAGAGTAAAATGTAAAGTATAAAAGCGGATATTTTGATGCCATGGAAACAGAACCATGAACGGAGCGCCGCAAAACCGCAACCATCAGCACTAAAGCTTGTAATATTAAAATTGTATTTATTCATATTTGATTTTAAATTACCACCTTCGCTTTACATTTGTAAAAACTTCTCACTTGAACAAACCGTTTACCGGCGTGGATTCATTCTTAAAAACAATTGCTACAGCATTTACATTTAGTTTTTTTGCAACCTCCTGTATGCAACTCGACAGCTTTGAACAAAACGTTGAAATTACAAAACATGAATGGAGTGCTGCATCACCTGCTGAAGTGTCGTTTAACATTACTGATACCATCAGTGCCTATAATGTATTTGTTGTGCTGCGCCATACAGATGCATATGCATATAAAAACATCTGGCTCAATATTGCAACACAGCAACCCGGTGACAAACAATTTAAAAGCGATCGTTTTGAATTAACACTTCAACAACCGGATGGCACATGGATCGGTACTGGCTTAAATGATATCTGGGAAATTCGTTACCCGTTATTCACCAATGTACGTTTTGTAAAACAGGGTACTTACCGCATCAGGCTGCAGCAGGCCATGCGTGATGAACCTTTGCTTCATATTTTAAATGCCGGCATGCGCATAGAAAAAGTAAACCGCTAATGGGCTACACCAATAAAGTTTTTCGATTTGGGAATTTTTCATTCTGGTTCTGGATACTGCTAGTGTATGTAGTGGCAGCACTCGTGTGGTGGTTTATTTCACTGGAACGTCAGAACTATGAAATGAGTGAATTGAAACTGGCTGAGCTAAAAAAAGATCATCCGCAATATGTAAAACAATACAATGAGGTAATTGAATTGCGAAACAGGAGCACGGCCAAATATGTGAGCGAAGGCATTGCATTTTTAGCATTGATTTTATTAGGTGCTGTGTTTGTTTATCGCTCCATTCGTAAACAAATGGAGTATAACAGCCTGCAGCAAAATTTTATGATGGCAATTACACATGAATTAAAAACACCCATTGCCACTACAAGATTGAGTCTGGAAACTGTACTGCGAAGAAAGCTGGATGAAGTGCAACAGCAAAAATTACTATTGAGTGCGTTAAGTGAAACGAACCGTTTGAATATCCTCACCAATAATATTTTACTGGCCAGCCAGATGGAAGAGAAAAGTTTTCAGCGGGATAATGAAGACATAAATCTGGCTGATATTGTTGAAACTGTGGCGAGTGATTATAAAAACAGGTTTCCGCAACGTACAATTGAAGCGAGTGCCGATAAAGATGTGTTTATACAGGGTGATGAGCTGCTGCTGCAGATTGCATTGAGCAATTTAATTGACAATGCATTAAAATATGCACCCAAAGAAAGCCCGGTGTATGTTGATTTGATGGATGAAGATGATCTACTGCAAATTAAAGTGAGTGATGAAGGTCCCGGTGTGCCTGATGAAGAAAAGAAACGCATTTTTGAAAAATTTTATCGCAGCGGGACTGAAAACACCCGTAAAGCAAAAGGTACCGGATTAGGATTGTACCTCACTAAAAAAATTATCCAGGATCATAATGGTGACATTTTTGTGATAGACAATACTCCACATGGAAGTATTTTTGTAATTCAGTTCTGAGCTGCCACAGACTGCTCCGCAGTTGAGGGGGAAGCACAGAAGGCACGGAAGAAATAATTTTAAAGATTTCAAAACTTACTCTCAAATTATAAATGAGTACAAAAGCATCCATATTACTGGTAGAAGATGAAGAGCATTTGCAGGATGCACTTAAGCTTAACCTGGAACTGGAAGGTTATGAAGTAACCGCCGCAAGTGATGGAAGCGCTGCATTGAAAGCAGTAGAGAATGAATATTTTGATCTGATCATTATGGATGTAATGATGCCGGAGATGGATGGCATCAGCGCTACGGAGAGCATCAGAATCCGTAAAAATGATATGCCCATTTTGATGCTGAGTGCAAAAAACACCAGCAGCGATCGTGTGTTGGGTTTAAAAAAAGGAGCTGATGATTACCTTACCAAGCCTTTTAATCTAGAGGAACTGTTGCTGCGTGTGGAGAAACTGATTGATAAGAATAAGAAAATACAGGATAAAGACTATGTAGGCGAAAGCTATTCCTTTGGCAATAACAAAATAGATTTTAAAGCACAGGAAGCCATTAACTATAAAGGCGAAGCCATACAACTGAGCAAAAAGGAGAGCATGCTGCTGCACCTGCTGGTAGAAAATAAAAACGAAGTGGTAACCCGTGAAAAAATATTACAGGTAGTTTGGGGTTACAATGTATATCCTACAACAAGAACTATAGATAATTTTATTCTCAACTTTCGCAAGTACTTTGAGGCAGACAGCCGCAACCCGAAATACTTTCACAGTGCAAGAGGTGTGGGGTATAAGTTTACGGAGGAGTGATATTTTTATCTACGCTTCTCATCAATTCCTCTGAATCCTTCATCAATTCTTCTTTTGAAATATGCAATTCCACCGGGCTGAACATGGCTTCCTCACAACGGTTTACAATGAAAGACCATAAAGATGCTTCTTTGTACAATTGATTTTGTTTGAGTACACCGGTTAATGCCATGCTGTTCACCCGAACCTGCTGCAATGCAAAACGGTCAATCATAAATTCCTGCAGGCCATCAAGTAACAAAGAATAAAATTGTTTCTGATGTATAGATCGCATTGATTGAACCGCAGCAGCAATAAATGTTTCAGCAGGTTGTAATGGTTTGAGTTCTTCAACAGGCTGCACGGTTTTAAGAACAGGTTTTTTCTTCCGTATCAGCAAAAATAAAAGTACCAGCAGCACAGTTGCAGTAATACCCGTGAGCACATAAGTCGTAAGCGAAAAGTTTTCTTTTTCATTTTTTACCTGTTGCTTCTGCAAGGCATTGTTCTTTTTTTGCAAAGCTGCTTTCACAGTAAACAAAATACTGTCGCCCGTAATTGTTTTGTAAGTTTTTGAAACTGCATCAAAGAAACTAAATACAACCGGCGGTAATTTATACGCACCTTTTGCTGCTGTAAAAGGAATTTCAAACACTTTAACACCACTCAACGGCTCAGTTTGTTTGTTAAGCTCTTCAACTGTTTTGGGTTCATAAGCTGCAATACCACTTGGCCATGTAATTGACGGGGCAGTGATCATATTGATATTACCACTGCCGTTAATTTCAATTTTGAGAACACCATTTTCATCAGCTCCAAATTCATTGTTGAGCAATTGTGTTTTGATTGTGAATGCACCAACAGCTCCATTAAAGCTTTCGGGTTTACCATCAGGAAGTTCCAGCACATTTACTTTTAGTTCAGGCGTTTGAATATCCAGTTCCTCCTTAAAAATATTTTCGGCAAGTTGTTCTCTTTTTTGATCGTTGGTGAGTGCATCCATCCACTCTTTCCCATCTTTTGCAGGAGTTTTAATAAAGCGTACGATATTGTTTATTTCAACGGATTCAATTTTCATTTCACCGCTTTGCAAAGGAAACAACTGCACTTTACGTATGAGATAACAGTTGTACAATTTTCCATCAACCAGTTCTTTGGTGAAAACACCTGCTTCAGGTTCTTCCAGGTCAACAACTGAAAAACCGTTAAAGGATGGCCGTTTGATGATTTTTGATTCGCTATCAAGTCTTGTGTAAAGTTTAAAAGTAGCCAGCAAAGCTTCTCCCACATAACAGGTTTGTTTGTTAATAGCAACACGCACAAACAAATTCTTTTTCATTTTTTCTCTGGCATCTTCCCCGGGGCTCAAATAATAATCGGGCTTCTCTTCTTTTTTACTTGCTGTTACATCCGTATTTACGTTTACAGCATCTGTTATCTGTATGTTTAATGGTGTAGAAGTGAGGATTTTCCCCTTCACTTTAATGATGGCAGAAGCAATGGCAAGTTTCCCTTTGTATTTGGGGCGAAGGAGAAATGTATAACTTACATACTCTGTGAGAGAATTATTCACCCATGTCCACCCATTGGATTGAATTACATCACCAATGCGTTCAAAATTTTTAAAAGATGGCGCCACAAATTCATCGGCCTTTGAAATACCTTCTGCCACAAACTGAAGTTGTAATGTTTCATTGGGATTGATAACCGTTTTATTGGGCACTGCTACCAATCTTGCTTGTGCCGCCAGCAACTGTACGCAGCAACAAAAAAGAATACAATATAAACTTACACGCCACATGGGCAACAAATGTAAAGCAAGGTCGCTTAAAGCCAATGCGGGTAAAAGAAAGGATGTGTTAAATGAGATAGGCAGCGGCTTGATTGTTTGATAGTTGGCCTGTTTGATGGTTAAGAGGCTCCACATTCACAGTATACTGCAAATAGCGGTCGCCCCAGCCTTGAAACAATCAATCTACAAATCCCCTTGCTGCGGTCTTATAATGATATCTTCCACACAGGCTGCGGGTGATAATTGTGCAGCAGCATAAATGAGTTTAGCAATATCCTGCGCTTCCATAATACGTTGGTTGCTGTTATCAAAATCGCCCCAGCTATCAGTTAATACAGCACCGGGGAAAACAGAAGTTACTTTTACGCCATGTGGCTTCATTTCTTCACGCAGGTTTTTGCTGAAACCATTCAAAGCATATTTACTGATGCTGTAAGCTCCGCCATCTTTATATGCATGCAATGAAGCAATGGAACACATGTTAAACACATGCCCGTTCTTTTGTTTCATCATTGCACCAATAAGTTTACGGGTGAGGTGATAGGCGCTGTACAAATTCACTTCCATCATTTCATGGAGCAATCCATCAGGTTCATTGTGCACACTGCCGGGTTCAAAATTACCGGCGTTGTTTACCAGCACATCAATGTTGATGTTGTTATCTAAGATCCACTGACCAAAATTTTCAGCTTCTTCTTTTTTAGCCAAGTCTCTTGCCTTGCCTTTGATACGGCTGCCGGGATATTTTACAATCAATTCTTCCACTGTTTTATATAAACCAAATTCATTGCGGCTGCATAAAAACAGGTGATGCCCGTTTGCTGCAAAAATTTCTGCTATTGCTTTTCCTATACCACGTGATGCGCCGGTGATAACGATATTCATAAATAAAATTTGTAGTCTGAGATACGAAGTACGAACTTTTTTTAACGCCAACCGTACTTATAAATCTGTACTTCGTACTTTGTGTTATGAAATACCGTCATCTTTTCTTCGATCTCGACCATACCCTCTGGGATTTTGATGCCAACGCCATGGAAACACTGGCTGATGTATATGAAAGCCTGCAACTGAAAGAAATGGGTGTTGATGATTTTGATCTTTTTTGCAAACATTACCTGTACCACAATGCTATTTTATGGGACCGCTATCACAATGGTTTTATTACCAGCGATGATTTAAAATGGAAACGGATGTGGCGCACTTTACTTGAGTTTAAAATAGGAAGTGAAGAACTGGCCCGTAATATGAGTGGTGTATTTTTGGAGATTCTTCCCACAAAACAGAATCTTTTTCCTTATACGCATGAGATATTACAGCATCTTAAAGAAAAAGGATATGTACTCCACCTCATCACCAATGGTTTTGAAAAAACGCAATGGCGAAAATTGGATAACAGCAACCTGGGACAATATTTTAATGAAGTAATTACCAGCGAAACCAGCAACAGTGTAAAGCCGAACAAAGAAATATTTGAATATGCCTTAAATATTACCGGTGCGGAACTGAAAGAAAGTATAATGATTGGTGATAATCTGGATGCAGATATTAAAGGAGCTATTAATGCAGGAATAGATTCTGTATTTGTAAATCACATTAATGCAGAATTAAATGGCGTGAAGCCGACGCATGTGATTTATCATTTAAAAGAATTAGAAGGAATATTATAAAAAAGATCCCTCTACAATTTCATAATTAACACTCTGCTAAAACTGTCATGCCCCCCTTAACCACTTCACCCAGCTTTACATTGATCTTTGTACCAACAGGCAACAACAAATCAACACGTGAACCAAATTTAATAAAACCCAACTCTCCGCCCTGTTCTACTTGTTGAGTAGGTTGCAAATAGTTGATGATACGTTTGGCCAATGCTCCTGCAATTTGCTTAACCAAAATTGTTGTGTAATTATTACTCAGTACAACACTGTGCCGTTCATTTTCAGTAGATGATTTGGGATGCCATGCCACCAAATATTTCCCTTTGTGGTATTGAGAGTATTTTACTTCACCACTGATGGGATTTACATTCACATGTACATTAGCAGGGCTCATAAACACACTCAATTGTATGCGCTTATCTTTAAAATATTCTTCATCGGTTACTTCTTCAATCACCACCACTTTACCATCACAGGGGCTGTAAATAAAATGTTCATTCAATGGCGTTGTGCGCTTGGGAATACGAAAGAAAGAAATGATAAACAGCAATAAAAACAAAGTAACAGCAAAAGCAATCCATGCAACTACAGGCAATGACGGACTCAAAAAATTAAACACCAGCAAATTAATGATGATGAAAATTACTGCTGCTATGGAAATGCTTTTATATCCTTCTCTGTGAATGGTCATTGATTTGAATATTGAGCGGCAAAAGTAAGAAGATTCAGTGAGTAGAGATGCT
>JBKCJY010000152.1:0-3143 GCA_046301455.1 Chitinophagaceae bacterium
GCTTCAAAAAACTCCTGCATTTTATAACTTAAACCAAGCGGATCATTTGCTTTTACCAATCCGGAAAAGATGAATAGTAAACCAACAATCCAACGGGTGATAGTGAGTAGTTGTTTCATGAAGAATTTTTATTATTAAATGATAAAAATTAACCAATACCAGTTGAAGGATTATAACATTAACAAATCCAAAGTATTTATCGTCATCCTTCATGCAATCCTTGACCAATCAATATCAATGCAAATACACAGTAATTAATAATATCATAGAAATTGGCATCAATTCCTTCACTCATAATCGTTTTACCTTCGTTCTTTATAATCTGGCGAATACGTTGCAGTCTTGCCAAAACCATCTCAGCAAATGTTTCCTGGTGCATCTCACGCCATGCTTCGCCATAGTCATGATTTTTATCAAGCATTAAATGAAAAGCTTTATCAATATACTTTGAGTATAAATTTTGTAATACATCAATCGCTACATCTTCTCCATCATGATCACCCAACTCTAGTTGCATTAAACCAATGACTGCATAATTTAAAATGCCTTTAAATTCAGATGTTATACTATCGCCAATTTTTTGTTCTTTCTTTTCCTGGATGGTGCGAATGCGTTTGGCTTTAATATAAATCTGATCTACTACTGAAATGGTTCTGTATACACGCCAGGATGTGCCGTAATCTGCAGCTTTGCTTAAGAAAATCGTTTTACAAGCTTCAATTACTTCTTTGTATTGCTGATTGGTATTCATTCGTGATTTATAATTACACAGTTACTCTATATTTGTTGCGCCTTCAAAAATAGCAGAAACGCATCAATGTACACACTCAATTGTAAGGGACAGTTATTAGTGATTGAAAAGCCTGTAGTAATGGGTATTTTAAACATCACTCCGGATTCTTTTTACAGCGGCAGCAGAATAGAAAATACAGATACTATTCTGCAAAAGGCGCAACAAATGCTCAACGAAGGCGCAACCATCCTTGATATTGGCGGGCAGAGTACACGGCCTGGCAGCACCCGTATTTCAGCTGATGAAGAATTAAAAAGGGTGATGCCGGCTATTCGACTCATTAAACAACAGTTCCAAAATTGCTTTATTTCCATTGATACTTATTATTCAAAAGTGGCAAAAGAAGCTGTGATAGCAGGTGCTGATATGGTGAATGACATCAGCGCAGGAACTATGGATGAACAGATGATCTCAACAGTTGCTACATTAGACGTTCCGTTTATTGCCATGCACATGCAGGGAACACCAGACACCATGCAACAAAACCCAGCTTACGAAAATGTAACAAGAGAAGTGCTTGATTACTTCATAACAAAAACAGGGCAATGCAAAGCGGCTGGCATACAAGACATTATCATTGATCCCGGTTTTGGCTTTGGTAAAACCATTGCACATAATTTTCAATTATTGAGGGAACTGGAAGTTTTTCAAATATTGAAATACCCTTTATTGGCTGGCCTCAGCCGTAAATCAACCATTTACAAAACACTGGGCACAACGGCTGAAGAAGCGTTAAATGGCACCACGGTTTTAAATACCATTGCCCTTCAAAAAGGAGCAAGCATTTTACGGGTGCATGATGTGAAAGAAACAATGGAAACAATCAAATTAGTTGAGGCAGTTTATTCTAAATAAAAACAGCGGCTCTTATGAACCGCTGTTTCCTTTTAATAAACTATATATTTTATTAATTACCCTTAGGCGCTGCAGGTAATGTTGGTGCTGCAGGTTTAGGAGCATCAGTAACATCTATCAACTCCATTTCAAATACCAGGTTTTCATAAGGCATAATTGCCGGTGGACGACCCTGCATTCCATAACCAAGCATTGATGGAATGTATGCTTTTGCTTTACCACCTTTCATAAGCATTTTAGCAGCCTCTTCAAAACCTGCAATCATACCCATTTGGCCAATCACAAATTGTAAAGGTTCTGTATGTCCAAATGAAGTATCAATGTTAGAGTCAAACTTTTTGCCATCCAAATTTGTACCAGTGTACATAATTGAAACTTGTTTGCCGCTGTCGGGTTTTACACCATTACCCGGATTAATAATTTCAACAAAAACACCTTTGGGTGTTTTAACAGCGTTAATGCCTTTTGATTTCAAATATTTATCAAGCACAGCAATTTCTCTTTCTTTTTGTACATCCATTTCTGCCTGTACATCAGTTTGGAAAGCGCCCATGTCTTTAAACGTTTTAATAAGGCGGAATGTTAAAGTGATTTTGTCACCTTTCTTTAAGCCGGGAGGATATTGACCCATTTGCTGCTTGGCAATACTGTCTGCCAATTGTACAACAACAGCACTATCACCTACTTTCATTTTAGGGAGCACTTCAGAAATATCATAAGTGCGGCTGCTGTCAACCATTGTATAGGCAGCTATTTTACCGTATGAATTGTAAGTGATGGAATCTTTTTGTTTTACAATAACATTTAATTTTACATAATCACCTACTTTAAGTTGCTCACCTTTTCCGTCAGAAATGATTTTGTAAAGCAACCCGCTTTTTGTTTTCTGAAAGCTGCCGCCGCCGCATGAAGCCAGCATTACTGCTGCCGCCAGAAAAAGAATTGATTGAATTGATTTCATGTGCTTTTTTGTTGATTTAAAATTTTTGTCTTGTATTTATAAATGTTCAAGTTGATTTTTATACTGCTGAATTACAGATTTAAACTGCTGCACATTTGCTTCCAGGCTGTCGTCACTTTCACCACCTGCCGCATTAAAATGACCACCCCCGTTAAAATGTGTGCGAGCAAAAGTATTACAATCAAAGTCTCCTTTGCTTCTAAAGCTCCATTTTCTTTTTTCATCCCTGTCAATAATCAAAGCAGCCAGCTTTATTCCCTGTATTCCCAGCGGATAGTTTACCAATCCTTCAGTATCGCCGGTTTTTAATTCATATTTAAGCAAATCATTCTTACTAACCCATATGAGCGCCGTGTTAAGCTGGTAATCAATTTCGAGCCTGTGGAGCAATACATGGCCTATAAACCGGAAACGGCCTTCTAAAAAATTATCATAAATATTATCATGAATAACAGTGTGCTTCAAACCCCTGTTTTTAAACTCGGCCACCATCTCATGTACTGTAGCACTTGCACTTGGAAAGCGGAAAGAACC
>JBKCJY010000153.1:0-7813 GCA_046301455.1 Chitinophagaceae bacterium
TGTTTTAGTTCATCACTTACTGCTGCGGATGCTTTATCAATTTCTTCTTTGCTCACCTGTAATTCATTAACAGTCACTTTATCGAAAATTGTGGCGAATCGCTTTAATGCGTCATCTCCATTTGCCTTTACTTCCAGCAAAATATTTTTCACACTTGCTTCCAGCGATGAGGAATCAATTACCGGACGCTTTAACAACTTTGCCCAATCTGTTTTCTTTGGATATTTTACAATCTGCATCATTTCTTTTATTTTCAAATCAACTGTTTTAATAATTTCTACATCACCATTTTCTCAATCGGAACCACCAGTATTCCTTCTGCGCCTGCAGCTTTTAACTGTTCAATCTTTTCCCAAAATTCATCTTCATTCAACACACTGTGAACGCTGCTCCATCCGCTTTCTGCTAATGGCAGCACGGTCGGACTTTTCATGCCGGGCAATAATGCAATAATGTTTTGCAATTTATCATTCGGCGCATTCATAAGCACATACTTATTTCTTTTGGCTTTTTTAACGGCTTTGATACGGAACAACAATTTATTGAGTAATACTTCCTGTTCTTTGCTCAGTTTATTGTTCTTGATTAAAACAGATTGTGATTGTAAAATGGTTTCTACCTCTTTCAATCCATTCATAAAAAGAGTAGAGCCGCTACTCACCAAATCAACCACCACATCTGCCAGACCAATGCCCGGTGCTATTTCAACCGAACCACTGATTTCGTGTATTTCACCATCAATGTTATTCTTCTTCAAAAACTCATTTACCAAAAAAGGGTAGCTGGTTGCAATACGTTTTCCATCCAACCATTGTATGCCTTCATATTTTTCACTGCGTGGAATGGCAATACTCAACCGGCATTTACCAAAACCAAGCTTTTCAACAACCTCAGCCTGTTTGTTTTTTTCAAACAACACATTCTCTCCTACAATACCAATATCAGCCACACCATCTTCCACATACTGTGGAATATCATCATCTCTCAAAAAGAAAACCTCCATGGGAAATGTATCGCTTTCCGTTTTTAAACGGTCTTTTACGTTGCGGAGTTCAATGCCGCATTCATTCAACAATTTTACTGAGTCATCATAAAGTCTGCCGCTTTTTTGAATGGCTATGCGGAGTTTGGCTTGAGTTGTACTGCCTCCACTTAACTCACTAAGGGGAGTGTATTTAATTTCTTGTTTCATATTTATTTAAATCAAGTTGTCAATAAAAAAAGGCCTACATACGTAAGCCTTTTTTTAATTATGTATAGCACATACTACATCGGCTTACCGGTTGGGGCAATAATGATGATGTGTATGTGTGTTTAAAATCATGCAGCGAAGATAAGGGGTGAAACGCAAATAGCAAATATTTTGTTGAACGGTGATGCAGAATGCTGGTTTGTATTCTATATTAGCACTGATTTGTAACATGAGAATATTCTTCCTGTTCCTTTTATCTATTCAACTATCGGCAGTTGCACAACAGTCTCAATGGAAACTCGTGTGGGCTGATGAATTTAGCTACAAAGGCCTTCCTGATTCTTTTAAATGGAATTATAATACTGGCGGACACGGTTGGGAAAATAATGAGCTTCAATATTATACAAAAGCAAACCTTAACAATGCAAGGGTAGAAAAAGGAAATCTGGTAATTGAGGCAAGAAAAGAAACGGTTGGCTCTAACAACTATACTTCAGCAAGATTAAGTACCAAAGGCAAAGGAGATTGGAAAAACGGCCGCATTGAAGTACGTGCCAAAATTCCGAAAGGCATTGGCACATGGCCAGCTATATGGATGCTTGCTTCAACTACGCCGCTCCGATGGCCTGATGATGGTGAAATTGATATCATGGAGCACGTGGGTCATAACCCCGGATTTATTCATTTTTCAATCCATACAAAAAAATTCAATCACATCATTGGCACACAAAAAACAGATACGTTATATATGCCAAATGCCATAAAATCATTTCATGTGTATGCTATGCAGTGGGATGAACAAACGATGCAATGGTTTGTAGATGGTAAACAGGTATTTGAAATAACTAACGATGACACTGGAAAAGATGCATGGCCATTTAACCAATCCTTTTTTTTAATCTTAAATATTGCTGTTGGCGGGAATTGGGGAGGGCAAAAAGGTGTGGATGAAACTATATTTCCACAACGAATGCTGATTGATTATGTAAGGGTATACCAGAAAAAATAAAACTTCGGATTAGTTTTGTATCAAAATTTTAAAATTAAAACCATAAGTATGAGAAGATTGCTTTTACTGATTACATGCTTTTTATCATTGCATGCTATTGCGCAGGACGCTGTAAACTATCAAACCCCGCCGCAGGTAATTATGGATTTGGCATTGGCTAAACCAACTCCCGGTGTAAGTGTAGATAACAAAGGGGAATGGATGCTTATTATTGAACGCAACAGTTATCCAACAGTGGAAGAACTCGGTCAGCCGGAAGCAAGGGTTGCAGGTATGCGCATCAACCCCAACAACTTTTCATTAAGCCGTCAAAACTTCATCAACAATTTTAAACTTAAGAATTTAAAAACGGGCAAAGAATATAAAATCAGCGGATTGCCTATGAACCTGCTTTCTACCACTGCTGTGTGGAATGAAAAGCAAAATAAAATTGCTGTAACAAATGTATCAGCTTCACAAGTTGATCTGTATGTAATAGATGTGGCTACACAAAAAGCAATCAAAGCAAATAAGAGTCCATTGAATATTGTAATCGGCGGTGCTTTTACATGGGTAGATGATAATACGCTTATGTATAAAACAACAATTGCACCCGCTTCAGCAATGCCAAAGAGGCCCATCACACCCAAGGGCCCTACAGTGCAGGAGAATTATGGAAGTGCTTCACCTCGTCCCACTTTCCAGGATCTAATTAAAAGCCCTTATGACGAAAGCCTGTTTGAGTTTTTTACAAAAGCACAATTAGTGAAAAATGTAAACGGTGTGGAAACAAAAATCAATGCGCCTGCTATTTATGCATCAGCAACGATTTCACCTGATAAAAAGTATTTATTGGTACGCACCATCAACAAACCTTATTCGTATGCTGTTCCCGCAGGCGGATTTAATTCAACCGTAACCATTCATGATGCAAATGGCAAATTGATTAAAGAGCTGGCAAAAATTCCATCAAGTGAAACAGCGCCAGCAGGTAATGATAATGTGCAGGATGTACCAAGAGCTATTGAGTGGCGTGATGATGAAGCTGCTACTGTGGTGTGGTGTAAACCAGTGGATGGTGGGTTGTTGAAAAACGCAGCAGAGTTTCGTGATGCTGTGTATGCCTTTCCAGCTCCATTTACAAGCGAAGCAAAACAAATCTTCAAAACAAAAAACCGTTATGCCGGCACTGATTGGGGTAACAGCAATTTTGCCTTGGTATATGAAGTTTTACGTGGTAAGGCCAGAACATGGATGAACCGTTTAAATCCATCAACCGGTGAAATGGAAGTGTTGATGGAAAGAAGTTTAAATGATGCGTACGCTGATCTGGGTGCTCCTGTTACTACCAAAAATCAATTTGGTCGTGAAGTGGTGATACCTGAAAATAATCAGTTGCTTATGAACAATACTACAGGGGCATCGCCCAAAGGCGATTTGCCTTTTCTTTCACGGTTTGATTTGGGTACAAAGAAAAATGAAATCCTTTGGCGTTGCAGTGAAGATGCATATGAATTAATTGTTGATGTGCTTGATCCCAAAACATTAAACCTATTAACAAGAAGAGAAACTCAAACCACCGTACCCAACTATTATCTAAAAAATCTTACCCAAAAAATTGCGGATGTACAGGTTACCAATTTCGCCAACCCATATTCTGCACTTGAAGGAATTGTAAAGCAAAAGATCTCTTACAAACGTGCTGATGGTGTTGATTTAACCGGCGATCTATATCTGCCAAAGGGTTATGATGCCACTAAAGATGGCAAGCTTCCGATACTCATGTGGGCTTATCCCCGTGAGTTTACCAATGCAAGAGATGCAGCACAAGTGCGTGGTTCAAAAAATACATTTATCAGAATCAACTGGGGCTCACCAATATTTTGGGTAACACAGGGTTATGCGGTTCTGGACAATGCAGAAATGCCCATTGTAGCAACAAGCCCCGATAAAAAACCAAACGATGATTTTATTGAGCAGTTGAAATTAAATGCAAGAGCTGCTATTGATAAATTAACAGAAATGGGCGTGGGCGACAGTACAAGAGTTGGAGTAGGGGGCCATAGCTATGGAGCGTTTATGACAGCGCATCTGTTGTCGCACACCAATTGGTTTAAAGCAGGAATTGCAAGAAGTGGTGCATATAACAGAACACTTACACCTTTCAGTTTTCAGAATGAAGACCGCACTTACTGGCAGGCACCGCAATTGTATTTTGATATGAGTCCGTTTAGCTATGCACATAAAATTAAAACACCGATTTTATTAGTCCATGGCGAGGCTGATGACAATACAGGAACATTCCCCATTCAAAGTGAACGTATGTACCAGGCATTAAAAGGCAATGGCGGCAATGTGCGTTATGTAACTCTTCCGTATGAAGCACATGGTTACCGTGGTAAAGAAAATATTCTGCATTTGCTTTGGGAAGAACATATGTGGCTTGAAAAATATGTGAAGGAGAAAAAGTAAATCAACTTCAGCGTTTAAAATAATTGAAGCAGTCAAAACAACTGCTTCTTTTTTTATATATCATTACAGCTCCTTGTCAGAAATTATTTGTATGATTGCGGTGCAAAAAATCCGCCAAATATCAGTACTGAAATACAATTTCATAATAATGGAAAAACCAAAACCTTCTTTCAATCGCCGTAAGTTTTTACTGAATGCAGTAAAAGTTACAGGTGTAGCTGTGGCTGGATATGTTATATATAACGGACGTAATGAAGCCATTTCAGAAGTAGCTCCTGCGCCTCCGCCACCACCAGAACCAACGGCTCATGAATTTTTGACAAAGCCCTACCTGCAAACTACAGTTTTTGATACGATGAACATCCGCTGGGTTACCCGGCGAAACAGTTATAGCTGGGTTGAGTATGGTGAAACAAAAGAACTGGGATCAAAAGTTGAAAGAATCATTGATGGTATGATTGAAGCTAATAATCGCATTCATGAAATCACTTTAAACAATCTCAAGCCGGGCAAAACGTATTACTATCGTGTTTGCTCCAGGCAAATTGAAAGTTTTGAATCAGAAGAAGATATTTCATTTGGCACAACTCTTTACAGTGATGTATATGCATTCAACACTTTTCAACCACAAAAAAAAGAATGGAATTGGCTTATTTTAAATGATGTTCATGACAGGCCTGATACAATTCGGCACCTCTTTAACCTAGTAAAAAATGAACCAAAAGATTTTGTCTTTCTCAATGGCGACATGTTTAATTATGAGATGGGTGAAAAGCAAATCATCAATAGTTTATTAAGCCCTGTTTCGGAATTATTTGCAGCAACTACTCCACTGCTCTTTGTTAGAGGGAATCATGAAATGCGGGGAAGCTTTGCAAGGGAGTTAAAAAAATACTTTTCATTCCCTGATGGGCAGTTTTACAGCTATCAAATCGGCCCGGTATTTACTATACAACTTGATTCTGGCGAAGAAGAGATAAAACACAAATTCGATCAGTCTGACGCATACCGCCAACAACAAGCCAATTGGTTTGAAGAAGTTGCACAAACGCAAGCTTATAAAAGTGCAAAGTTCAGGGTAGTTAAAATGCATATACCACCTCAATATTCATTAGATAAAAAAGGATCCAATCACTGTAAGCAATTATTCACTCCTCTTTTTAACAAACATAAGGTTGATCTTGTATTTTCAGGTCATACACATGTGTTTGGTATTCATAAACCCGTATCGGGAGTTCATAATTTTACAGTTGTAATTGGCGGCGGCAGGGTTGATGGTACAAGGGCAGTAATAAAAGTAAAAGCAACAGAAGAGCAGTTAACTGTAAAAATTATTAAAGATGATGGAGGCATTGCTGCAGAATACCAGATGAATACAAGATGAACATCATAAATTGTCACGCATTTTGCCGCTCTGATTATGGGCGGCTATTTTATTATAGGTCCTTCTGTCTTAAAAAAGAAGGCCAACCCTAAAAAGATTCGACCGTTACTAACTTATGAAAAACACCTAGGCGAGGATTACAAATCAATTTTTAATTTCTAAATGAAATTTTATCAACGGTTTTTTTGGGCAATAAAAAAAGGCACCCATAAGTTGAATGCCTTTTTTTGGTTAACTCACTGTCTATTTAGTATCAGCGGCTTTGATGGGAGCCCGGTCTAATTATTGAATTACCCAGTCAACTTTGTCATTTGCATCAAAATGGCAATCAATATGCGACGATTGATCCATTGATTTTCCTGTTTTGTATTTTACCATAATTTGATACCAGCCCAGCAGCCATACGCCAGCTTTTTCTGTTTTTTGTGGAAAATTTACTTTCACAGGCAATCAGATATCATTTGCGGAAGAAATGGAATCAATGGCATTCGCTCTTCTGTCTTTCCAGTATGCCATCACTGCTGTTTTCCCGGCAACACTATCACCGTTGTTCCATAATCACACTACATTATCAGCCAGGGAATTGCCCCATGAGTCCATGTTTCCCGAACTCATATTGGCCAAAAATTCTTTACCAACCTGTACATACTTCGCATCAGCGAATTCAGCAGGTTGTTGTTTGGTTTCAGCAGCAGCCGGCTCAGTGACAGCAGCATCTGTTCTGGCCTCATTATTACAGGCAACAAGTAAGAAAAAAATGCAATCATTTTATGAGAAAGTTTACGCATAAGTTTAGTTTTTAAAAAAGTGAAAAATGGCAATCGTTTTACTAAATGAGCAACATTAAGTGATTGGAGAGGAAGTAAGTACTATAAAGTAGAGGAAAAAAAGACAAATGTCAATAGCTGATAGCGATTAAAGAAAAATTATACAACTCGTTATGTATAAAATTCAAATTAAAATGATTGACCATAGCTGACTGTTATTAGTTCTTTCTGTGCTGTGAATCATTCTCTATCATGCCATGCACTTCTACTTTTACTCAGTTTTAGAAAATGAAAAGTGCAGAAAGTAGAGAGTTGTATAATTATTCAAAATCAAGAACAATGGCAACGAAAAAATCAAGTAAGTATGTGTATTTCTTCGGCGGTAGAAAAGCCGATGGCAATGAATCCATGAAAAATTTGCTTGGTGGCAAAGGCGCTAACCTGGCAGAAATGGCCGGTCATCCGTCCTTACGTTTACCCGTTCCTCCCGGATTTACGGTTACAACAGAAGTGTGTACCTATTATTATGATAATCGTAAGACCTATCCGAAAATTTTAAGAGCACAGGTAGATCTGGCTTTGGCAAAAATGGAACAGCTTACAGGCAAAAAGTTTGGTGATGTTCACAACCCCTTGTTACTTTCTGTTCGTTCCGGAGCACGTAAAAGTATGCCGGGAATGATGGAAACCATTTTGAATGTGGGCTTAAATGAACAAACCATCAAAGGCCTCATTGCCCAAAGCGATGATGAACGTTTTGCTTATGATGCTTACCGCAGGTTAATAATGATGTATGCTGATGTGGTAATGGAAAAAGCTGCCGGCGTTGATCTTAAAGGAGGCAAAGGGATACGCAAAATATTAGATGAGCAACTGGAACATATTAAAAAAGAAAGTGGTTATAAAAGTGATACTGAATTAACTGCCAATCAGCTAAAAGATCTCGTGAAAAAGTATAAACAAACTGTGAAAAAAATATTAGGCAAATCTTTTCCTGATGATCCGTATGA
>JBKCJY010000154.1:0-2690 GCA_046301455.1 Chitinophagaceae bacterium
GCAGAAAACTGAAACTGCGGTTCATCTTCATCAATATGTGTGTAACCACCATCGCCACCATGCACTTCAATACTTCCGGTGATAGGGCCGGTTGATGTGAGTGAATGGGAACCATTATCCTGTGTGCCTCCCAAATAATAATTCAACGAAGGATGCAATGCGCAGGAATAAAACTGAAGCGTGCGGATACCCACATTCCTGTCAGTATAACTCAGGCCGTTGTTATTGGAATAAAAGATACCACCATCTGTTGCAACCAACACATAATTAGCCGCCCAAAAAACTCCATGATGATCTGCATGTACATAATTTTCAGTATTACCCACCCATCTTGTAATTTGTGTCCACGTATCACCACCATCTGTTGTTCTGTAAAAATTTAATCCGCCAGCAACTACTACATTGGGATTGGTTGGATCAACACCCAGTGCAAGATTATACCATGCCTGCCCGTTATTGATAGTTGGCTCACCGGCAGGGCTGGGAGGCGTTGTTAAAGTTGGCGCCCAATTTAATCCCCCATCAATTGATTTATAAATTTGTGCAGTACGTGCATTAGCATCCTCCGGTAATGCATAAACTGTATTTCCAGCAACAGCAATTTCACAATTTGCATTTAATGCTGGAATTGGAGTGAGTGGTGCAAACCATGAACCATTGTTATCAACAACTGTAGTTACTGTTGATGGATTATCAGTAAAATAAGAACCCGCTGCTCCGGTACCACTTAAGGTTACATGCATACGACCGGCACTGTTAAATTTAATATCAGTAATTCTTGTACTGTTGTTTGTATTGGCGGGAGTAATATTGGTCCAGCTTGTACCGCCGTTAGTTGAGCGCTGTAAACCCAAATTGTTGGTTCCATTTGTACCCACAAACACATTACCTGCTAAATCGCATGCAATTTTTGAAATATTCCAGAAGTTCGTTGTACTGCCCAGCAAGTTCCAGGTAACTCCGCCATCGGTACTTTTCCAAACACCACCACCTCTCACAGCATCGATATTATTATTTCTTTCGCCTGTACCAAAATAGAGGATGCTTTTATTTACTGGATCCTGGCAAATACTTGTAATGGCAAGATTGCCGAGGAAATCATTCACCAATATCCAATTTGCAGGGCTTACTGTTATATCATTTGTCTTCCACAAACCGCCACTTACGCTTGCAGCCCATACTGTTTTTTGAGTTACATCATTTAAATCAATATGAATTGCACGCATACGTCCACTCACCGCAGGTATTCCAGGGCCTGGACCTCGAATATTTCCATTACTTGGGCCTAATGTGTTTGTATTGGGGCCACGCTCCACCCAAGTGAGTGCATTGGTACGGTCATAACGGCCTGCACGGCGTTCCATTAATATAGAATTGTACGCTGCAACTAAACGAAAGGCGGGCACATATCCCAATTGGGGGTCTTTCGTCATCTCAAAATCCATTTCCATGGCTTCTTTAATGCCGTCTTCATTTTCAGCCTCTTCTCCACCTTCAATCTCAATCTGGGGTTTGTTTTGTGGCTTATTATTGCAATGAATTACAAAGAGTGTTGCTGAAAGGAGCAGCAATGCCAAAGAAAGTTTTCTCATGACTTTTTAGTTGGTATTTGGTTGAATATTGTAAAACGTAAAAATAAAGGAAAAGGTTTGCTTATATTTGCGCTCTTTTAAACAGTTCTTTCAGCAATGATTAGCAGAAGAAATATCAGGATTAAGGTGATGCAAACTTTGTACAGCTGTACAGCAGCCGATGGCAGCCTTAGCCGTGAACAGGCGCTTTCTACACTTGAAAACCATTTAGACCAGGGACGCCAGTTGTTTATTTTCCTTACCCACTTTTTAACAGAGGTAGCCCGTTTTGCTGAGGCAGACAGCCGCCAGAAAGCTTCCAAACATTTACCCACCGAAGGCGATTTAAATGTGAATACAAAAATTGCGGGCAATGAACTTTTGTGGCGCATATTGGAACTTCCCTCCTACCAAAAAGCAGTAAAAGAATTAAAACCGGAATATCATATAAATACAGACTGGGTGCGCAAGTTGTATTTTGAACTGGCAGAATCAGAAGTTTATAAAACTTATATAGCTGCTACGGGGCGTGACAAGAAAGAAGAAAAATCGGTACTTGAATTTATTTTTACTGATTTGATGCTGCCCAATGAAGAGTTTACAGCTTATGTGGAAGAAATTTTTGTACACTGGGATGATGATTGCGAAATGATGAACCTACTCATGCTCAACTTCTTCAACAAACCCCACACTTACAATTTCCAGCATTTTATAAGTGAAGAAAAAATGAAGTATGCCAAAGACCTGTTAGTGGCAGTGATTGATAAAGATGAAATGTGTAACAGCTATATAAAATCCAAGCTGCAAAACTGGGATCCGGAGCGTACAGCACAAATCGATATGATTTTGATGCGGATGGGTATTTGTGAGTTTTTATTTTTTGAAACCATCCCGCCAAAAGTAACCATCAACGAATATATAGATCTGGCTAAGGAATACAGCACGCCCCAAAGCGGGCATTTTGTAAACGGTATTTTAGACAGTATTCATAAAGATTTTATTAAAGAAAACAAGCTCCATAAAATTACCTTTAACAAAACAAAGTGAGCGCAGTAATTACATTTGCAAAAAAGAATAAGCAATTTATATGAAACAGTTTTTATTGATCATGGGTATTGC
>JBKCJY010000155.1:0-3291 GCA_046301455.1 Chitinophagaceae bacterium
GACGCCTGATGGTAATTATATTATTGCAAGTAAGGGACGTCGTTTGCCCAAATTATTTCTCTATCACAAAGATGGTGGCGGCGGTATTTCTTTAAATGAACAGTTGGGCGGGTTAAAAACTATTGATCCTTTTATAAGCCCTGATGGTAATACAGTTTATTACAGTCAACGTTTTGGTGCATGGAACTACAATGCATTATTGCCGCAATATCAAATAGGAACATACGACAGAAAAAGAGGTGTTATCAACACCATCACTTCACGTTATGGTTCTGCATTTACTCCCACTCTCAGTAAAGATGGTATGTGGATGGCTTACGGCAGTCGCTACCAGGATAAAACAGGTTTGGTATTACGCAATATGAAAACAGGTGATGAAAAATGGTTGGCTTATCCGGTACAAAGAGATGAACAGGAAAGCATTGCACCGCAAGGTGTATTACCCGGTATGAGTTTTACTCCCGACAGTAAATTTTTAATTGCCAGCTATAGTGGTAAACTCTGGAAACTTCCTGTTGATGGAAGTAAAGCAACTGAAATTCCGTTTGAAGTAGATGTGGCATTGGAGATGGGTCCACGTTTGTATTTCAATTATCAAATAAAAGATACCAGTGCCGCACTTGCAACACAAATACGTGATGCGGTACCAAGCCCTGATGGAAAGCAATTGGCGTTTACTGTGCTCAACCGTTTGTATGTTATGGATTATCCAAATGGAACTGCCAAACGAATTACCAATCATAATTTTATTGAAGCCATGCCTGCATGGAGCCCCGATGGAAAGCAATTGGTATTTATTACATGGAGTGAAACAGATGGTGGTCATGTTTATAAAGCAACACTTGGTGCAAAACCAACACTCACCAAACTCACACAGGGCAATGATGGTTTTTATATGCAGCCTGCATGGAGTTATAACAACCGCATCACCTTCTTTAAAGCACCCAAACGTTTATTTAAAGATGCTGAAGATCCGTTTTACAGTGGTGCAGAAGCAGAACTGGTATGGATAAATGCCAATGGTGGCGCCATGAATGTAATTGAAAATGCAGGTCAATATGGTAATGTACATTTTACAAAAGATACAAGTCGTGTGTTTTTAAACTCCTCCAACGGTTCATTGATTTCTATGCGTTGGGATGGTACAGATATTAAAACACATGCACGTATTACCGGCATTACTACTTATGGTACAGTGGCTGATGCTGATGACCACAATCATGGTGGTGCTGATAATGATGCAGATGAACCTATGGCCAACAATGTAAAATATGTAATGGGCAAACCCATCATTAAAAACAATGATGCAGTAAACTATTGCATGTTACCGCAAGGCGCCAGCAACCGAGAGCCACAAAACATGCCTACACCTGCAGGCACCATCTACATGGCACCGGTAGGTAATCAGGCTGTGGCGCAGGTAAACAATAATATTTATGTAGTAACCATTCCTGAAGCAGGTAAAGTACCAAGCATTAATGTGGGCATGCCTGCATTCAGTTCGTTTCCTTCCAAACAGTTAACAGAGATTGGTGGTGAGTGGCCTTCTTGGGAAGCTGATGGTAAAAAAGTACACTGGAGTTTGGGCAATGGCCATTGGGTGTATGATGTTGAGCGTGCAAAGTTTGTAGAAGACTCCGTAAAAGCTGCAAAGAAGATTGAAGCAAAAACAAAAGCTGATAGTATCGCCGCTTTATTAAAACTTGGCCCTGATGCAAAAAAATTAGCTGATTCATTGTTTAAGAAAAGAACAGACAGCATTGCTGCGCTTTACAAAGCAGATACTGCATTAGCCAAACGTGACAGTATTGCAAAAGCTGAACTGAAGAAGAAAGAAAAATATTCACCTGAAGAAAACCAGGTGAAAGTATATTTTGAAAAAGATATGCCTGTTGGTACAGTATTGCTCAAAAATGCACGCATCATTACCATGAAGGGTGATGAAGTTATTGAAGGTGGAGATGTGCTCATCGTCAACAATAGAATAAAACAGGTTGGCAAATCAGGAACCATCACAGCACCGCCGGGGACAAAAGAAATTGATTGCACGGGTAAAACAATAACGCCGGGCTTTATTGATACACACGCACACATGTGGCCGTTCTGGGGATTGCAAAAAAACAATGTGTGGATGTATGCGGCTAATTTGGCTTATGGTGTAACTACAACAAGAGATCCGCAAACTGCAACAACAGATGTGCTCACTTATGGTGATATGGTTACAGCAGGTATGATTCCCGGTCCACGTATTTATAGCACTGGTCCCGGTGTTGGTTTTTGGATGTACAACTTAAAAGATTTAGATCAAACAAGAAATGTATTAAAGCAATACAGCAAGTATTACAATACACAATACATCAAAATGTATTTGGTGGGCAATAGGCAGCACCGTCAATGGGTCATCATGGCATCAAAAGAACAAAAGCTCATGCCTACTACTGAAGGTGGTTTGGATTATAAACTCAACATGACTCAGTTGTTTGATGGTTATCCCGGTCATGAACATTCTATTCCTATTTTCCCGTTGTATAATGATGTAACAAAAACAATTGGTGAAAGTAAGATGGCTTATACACCTACATTGCTTGTTGCTTATGGCGGACCATGGGCAGAGAATTATTATTATACTACTGAAAGCCCGTTGAAAGATCCCAAGCTCAACCGCTTTACTCCGTATGAAGAGTTAAGTAGCAAAGCACGCCGCCGTGCAGGTGGTTTGGGTGGATGGTTTACACCGGAAGATCATGTTTTTACCAAACATGCACAGGGTGTAAAGAGTGTGGTGAATAATGGTGGGCTGGCAGGTATTGGAAGTCATGGTCAGTTGCAGGGGCTGGGTTATCATTGGGAACTGTGGAGTGTGCAAAGTGGTGGCATGACCAACTTACAGGCATTGCAGGTAGCAACCATACTTGGTGCAGAAGCATTGGGATTGGATAAAGAGCTGGGCAGTGTGGAAGAAGGCAAACTTGCTGATTTGATTATCATGGATCAAAATCCATTGCTCAATATTCGTTTTACTAATACGATCCGTTATGTATTGAAGAACGGAAGATTGTATGATGGGAATACACTGGATGAAATTTATCCCACACCACGTAAGTTGGATATTACGCCGTGGACAAAGCCAGCACCTGCGGTAACAACTGAAGTGAAGGAATAAAGTAAATAGAGTTTTTAAAAAATAAAGAGCTGCATCAAATTCTAATGATGCAGCTCTTTATTTTTCACTTCTAAAAGATTATATGTCAACGATTAATTATAATACGGACTTATCATCCAATACACCAA
>JBKCJY010000156.1:0-6210 GCA_046301455.1 Chitinophagaceae bacterium
CCTTTACCATCATTGAGATATAAAAAATTTTGAAAGACACCTGATGTTGCATTTGTAAAATTGCCGCCGCCACCCGCAAACAAATCCAAATCACCGTCTTTATCACAATCAAAAAATAAAGCAGCAGTTATATCATTAAATGTATACGTTTTAAAATCAGGAATTTCTTTTTTTGTAAATCCATTTTTTGACTGGATATACAGTTGCGATACTTGCCCTTTAGCGCCACCAATAAATAGATCATCCAAACCATCTCCATTTACATCGCCAACCGCAGCTTTGGGTCCCTGCTTAGAAACCATGAATGGAATATTTCGTTCATTGAAGAAATCAACATAATCATCTTCTTTATGTTTTTCAAAAGATGAATCTTTTTGTTCAAACAATGCATCTATTGTATTTGCTGCAACAACAAACGGCTTTGTGGTAGATGATTTTTCAATTATATGCAGTTGGTTGATTGCTGGTTTTTTAAGTACAGTTATTGTTCTGTCTGGCCAGGTAATTACCAATGAATCTATAGTTGCTTTCCCAAGACCCATGGTTTGCACATAATCAACACTTGATTGAAACCCCCTTGCAGGAATTACTTCTCTTGAAATAATTTGATTGCCTGTATATGCCTTGATACTGCTGCCTACTGCAAATGTATTTGGGGCATTTGCTTTTAACTGAACACTTATGTAGTTGTTTGCATTTTTTTCACGACTGGTATTGCGGTATACAAAAGCATCCATGTTTACATTGTTCACCAGTAAATCCAAATCACCATCTTTATCCAGATCCACATACACTGCACCATTTGAAAATGAAGGTTGATCTAAACCCCAGTTTGTTGCTTTATTTTCAAATCGTAAATTTCCTTTATTGTGAAACATATTATTTGCGATGGGGTTGGATGGCATGCGTTTGATGATATTATTTATTTCTTCTTTTTTCCCACGCAATACCATTTGCTGCATTACTTCATCAGCAAAAAAGTCAATAAAGTCTTGGTCAGTTACATCATGATAAATACCGTTGCATACATAAATATCTGTGAGGCCATCATTATCTGCATCAAACATCAACGCACCCCAGCTCCAGTCGCTGGCTGCAACACCGCTGTAAAAACCTGTTTCTGAAAATTTACCATTACGATTATTTACATGTAATGCATTTTGGGTAAACTGGTAATAAAATCCAAGATTGAGTTTTTGCTGAAATACTTCATAACCTTCAAATGATGAGTTGGCTTTTAAACGGTAATCATCATCCGGCAGCATGTCGGTTGTAAAAATATCAGGAAAGCCATCGTTATTGATATCATTCATATCAGCACCCATAGATGATAAGCTGCCATGCTGAATCCAGTTTTCAAATTCATCTTTAAACGTTCCGTTCTGTTGATTGATATATAAATAATCCCGTTCAAAAAAATCATTACTCACATAAACATCAGGATAATGATCGCCATTCACATCACCAACTGTAACACCCAATCCAAGACTGATTAAACTTCCGTGCAAACCAACTTCTTTTGTTGCTTCAACAAATTTTCCTTTATCATTTTTATAAAAATGATCGCCGCCGCCTTTTAAAAATTCTTTTACATCCCAATCCTGTGCAGGCAGGTCACGCATGTTAGCGTAGTTAAACGTGTTAACAGGCATGGGACTGTTATTCACCATAAAACAATCAAGGTCACCATCTAAATCATAATCAAAAAAAGAGGCATGGGTGGTGTACCCATCATTATCCAATCCAAATGCAGCCGCTTGTTCAGTAAACGTTAGATTTTTATTATTGATGTAAAGTTGGTTTTTACGCAATAAGGGCTGCATCATGTTGCCGGCGTTGCATACATAAATATCAAGCCAGCCATCTGCATTAATATCAACAAATACAATACCGGTGCTCCATTTTCCTTTATTATTCAATCCTGCTTTTGAAGTAATGTCTTCAAATTTAAAATTGCCTTTGTTAAGAAAGAGTTTGTTATCTCCGCTATTAGCTGTAAAGAAAACTTCAGGCAGGCCGTCGTTATTTAAATCCCCTGCTGCCACTCCGCCACCGTTGTAGAAGTTGCGGTATTTAAACACATTGTTTTCGTCAGAAGACTCTATAGTATTTATAAAGGAAATTCCTGAGTTGGTTTCAAGCTCAAAAAGTACATCTGCTTTTTTTTGATTGCAGGATAGTACAAGAGAAATAACTGCAAGCAGGCAATAAATTTTTCCATTACGCATAAGTAAAAACATCGGCGCCTCAAGTTAAAGTAATTGGCTCATAAAACATTTTCACAGATAACTGTAATTGCAAATCAATTGATAAAAAAAGAGGCCACCAAGATTGGTGACCTCTCCCCTATTGATTATGATAAAAACTAATACCCAAAGTTTTGTTTCAAATTTGGATTTGATGAAAGAGCGATTGTAGGAATAGGATATACAACCTTGTATCCTTCTGAAGCACCTGTACGTCCCTGAGTAGGTGCATTGAAAGCACCGAAACGAACCAAGTCATTTCTTCTCCAACCTTCAAGATACATTTCACGTCCACGCTCTGCTAACATCTTAGGAAGATCAATTGAACCGATAGATCCAACGCCTCTTCTTGATCTGATGCCGTCAACAATAGAAAGTGCTGTTTCACCTAAAGTAGGAGTACCACCTCTTAAAATAGCTTCTGCTTTCATTAAGCGAACATCTCCGAATCGTAAGAACGGAAAATCGTTCTTACTGTCCCAGCCGCCACCGTTAATTTGTGAAGGATCAAGTGGGAACTTGTTTGTACGGATACCTGTTACCTCACTATTAAAGAAAGGACTTACATTTCTTGTAAAGATGAGAGGATTACCGCTACGATCTTTCAAATCAACGATTGGATTACCAATACGCTGGCCTTGAGGGCCTCTTATTTGACCAATTTGGAAACCTGTACGAATACCTGTTTGATCTGTATAACCCGGAAGGTTAACTCCTTTACGTGTATCGGTATCATCAAAACTATCGTAGAAATTAGAAAGAGTAGTAAATCCGTTCCAACCACTTGGTGTTTGGTTGTAGTGTCCACCCATGCAGGTAGCCCATACTACGTTGATACCGTCACTTTGTCTTCTTACAAAAATGTTTTCTGAAGATGCAGTGCCGTTATCCCATTTGAAGTTGTCCCAATAGTTGGCGTCAATATCAAGTGCTGGATTTGCATCAATTAAATCACAGTATTGAATTACCTTATTCATATCCGCTGCAGCGTGCGTAAAAGGACCTGCAGGACTTGTAGGACTTGCCTTATATACTGCTTTGTTCAAATACAATTTAGCTAATAGAGCCCAGGCAGCTTCTTTAGTTGCCACGTTTCTGTTGGTACCATTGAAAGCTGGTAATCCGGCAACAGCTGATTCCAGCTCTGCTATAATTACATCAATAGCTTGAGCACGTGGTAAAACATCAGGGATACCTCTTGCAGGAGCAGTAGCAGGACGAGACTGAACGATGCCGTATAAATCGGCAGAAAGCATGCGGAAGAAAGAACGTAAAAACTGGCCTTCTGCTTTAGCCTGACCACTTAAAAGTTCAGCAGCCAAAGTTGTTTGGAACAATGCACCGTTCACCTGATTCCACACATCATTGATTTGATTGTGATCCGGACCCCACGTATGAAGATGCAAACGACGCCATGTACCAAAATCATCCCAGTCAGTACCACGTGTGGGCCCGAGGAGCTCATCACTGGAGTGCTCTTGAAGAGCTTGATATCCATACTGGCCTACCAAATCATTTAGTCGTGAATACACAGCACCAATTGCAGGTGCAGCAGGAGCGCCATCTGTAGGAGGTGGCAGCTCTACGTTATTGGCCCCTAACTCAGGGTCAATCTTACATGATTCTGCAAAAAGTAATGAACTTACTATTGCAGTGGCCGTAAAAAATCTTGAAATTGTTTTCATTATAATCAATTTATCTGTTTAACAAATTTTAGAAACCAAGGTTTACGCCGAGTGTAACAATTCTAGGTCTTGGATAGTTTGTATAATCAAAGCCACGAGAAGGCACACCGTTGATTTGCTTGTCTACGTTTACTTCAGGATCTAAACCTGGATACTTCGTTAACAAAGCAAGGTTTTGGCCAGAAATAAAGGCTGAAAGCGTGCGGATTGTTTTGCTATTTACATTAAATGTATAGCTCAGGTTTACGTTTGAAAGACGCAGGAAATCTCCATTATGTAAGAAGCGGGTTGAAACACTTCCCGGATTGAATGGATTTTCATTACTGTTTGCTACATCTCTTGTAACATTACGGGCATTTCTCAAACTACCTTTAAGGAATAAAGCGTTAGAAGTATTATCATACACCTTAAACCCGGTTACCGCATTCATAAATACACTCAAGTTCCAATTACCCAAGCTGAAATTGTTTGTTAAACCAGCAAAAAATGTGGGTAATGCAGATCCTACAAACTGGTTAGCAGCGCCTTTTTCATAACGGGCATTACCATTACCATCAAATCCGTTAAACACAGGCATTGACCATGTGTAAAGAGGTTGGCCAGATGTAAAAGTTTGAGCGAATGCACCTGTTAAACCTTGACCGCTTACAGCACCTGTAATAATTGGGCTTGGAAGATTCTGGAATTCATTTTTCAAACTGGTCATGTTATAGCTAACATCCCAATTGAATTTTTTGCCTTTAATAACTTTATAGTTAACACTCAACTCAATACCCTGGTTGACAACTTCACCTGGAAGGTTAATGAACCAGTTAGATGTAGCTGAAAAACCACCGGGAGTTGGAGCAAAGAAGATGATATCTTTTCTTATTCTGCGGAAGAAATCAAATGTTACACTTAAGCGATTATTCTTAGTTGTAAAATCAACACCAACGCCTGTAGTAGTCTCCTGTTCCCATTTTAAATCAGGATTTGCTTCTTGCTGAACTGCAGTACCGGCAGGATTATTATTAAACGCCGGATATGCAAAGCCTAAACGTACTGCTCCGTATGATGCTAAACCATCCTGACTGCCGATAGTACCGTAATTGGCTCTGATACTAAAATCGCTAAACCATTTTGCAATATTGTTTTGAGCGAATTTTTCATTTGAAACCTTCCACTTAGCAGCAAATGCAGGGAACGTTGCATAACGATTATTGGAACCAAACTTTGAAGAACCATCCACACGTACTGTAGCAGTTAAGAAGTAACGATCATCATAGCTGTAGTTAACTCTTCCGAATACAGACTGCAATGCACTCTTATCAAAACCAGGAAATAAATCCCTGTAGTTTTTAAAGTTGTTGAAATCCTTAACAAAAACATCTGATGGGTTAACAACCGGAGTGTTTAAACCCCAGCCCACTTTTTGAGAGTATTCGTTTTGAAAGCTCTGGTATGAATAACCAGCCAACAGGTTGAATGAACTTTTTCCGATTTCCTTATCATACGTAAGGTATTGCTCCAAAAGTGTTGAAGTCAACTTATTGTTTTGACGTGTTGTACGTCCATTACCTGCAATTGGGTTGTTCAGATTTTCTGAAGGTCCGTTTGGAACTGAATAAGATACGGTACCACCATAAGCATTAGCACCCAAACGTGGATCAGCAAATGCAGTACGTTCTGTATTTATTTGATCGTAACCAAATACAACTTTATAAGTTAACCCTTTTACAATTTGATACGAACCTGTTAAGCTGTTGAGAAAGCGATTGATTCTGTCCTTATCTTCAAAATAAGCAAGCATTTGAGTCGGGTTTCTTTGATCGCCCGGCTGAAAGAAGGAACCGTCAGGATTCTTAACAGGGTTGGTAGGATTAAACTGTAAAGCTGCACCCAGCAAACTACCCTGGAAACCTGCGTTATTGCTCAACGGAGGATATTCGTTTCGGGAGTTAGAAAAAGTAGTAGCTAAATCAAAACGCAACTTATCATTGAGAAATTTTTGCGAAATGTTTGCACGAACTGTTGCACGTTGCAAGCTGCTGTTTCTGATAATACCTTGTTGATTATCGTAAGAACTGCTCAAACGTACTGAAGTTGTTTTTGTATTAAAGCCATATCCAAGATTGAAGTTTTGCGAAATGGCTGTTCTGAAAATTTCATCCTGCCAATCTGTATTTGCACCGCCGTCAATTGATTGAACAGCAATTGCTGCTGTTGCGGGATCTGCACCACCATCAATATTTGCCTGTCTTGCTGCAGCAAGAAATTCATTGGCATTTAACAGGTCATAA
>JBKCJY010000157.1:0-6512 GCA_046301455.1 Chitinophagaceae bacterium
ATGTCATTCAAGAAAGACAATCGTCAAAGACCGGTGTTTTCAAAAATCACAATTGGTCTTGCTTCTCCGGATACCATCCTGGAACGCAGCTTTGGTGAAGTGTTGAAACCCGAAACAATCAACTACCGTACTTACAAACCAGAACGTGATGGTTTGTTTTGCGAACGCATTTTTGGTCCTGTAAAGGATTATGAGTGTGCTTGCGGAAAGTACAAGCGTATCCGTTACAAGGGTATTGTGTGTGATCGTTGCGGTGTGGAAGTAACAGAGAAAAAAGTACGTCGTGAGCGTATGGGCCACATCAAACTGGTGGTGCCTGTTGTTCATATCTGGTACTTTAAATCATTGCCCAATAAGATTGGTTATTTGCTGGGTATGAGCTCTAAGAAATTAGAGACGATCGTTTATTATGAGCGCTATGTAGTTATACAGCCGGGTATTAAAGAAACTATGAGCAAAGGTGATTTGCTTACAGAAGAAGAATATCTTGATTTGCTGGATACTTTGCCAAAAGATAATCAATACCTCCCAGATGAAGATCCCAACAAATTCATCGCTAAGATGGGTGCTGAAGCGGTTCATGATCTATTGCAGCGTATTGATCTGGATGATTTGAGCTATACATTAAGAAACGCAGCGGCAACAGAAACTTCACAACAACGTAAAGCAGATGCTTTAAAGCGTTTGAGTGTAGTAGAAGCGTTCCGTGATGCCAACTTACATATCACTAACCGTCCTGAGTGGATGGTAATGCAATACATTCCTGTAATTCCACCGGAACTGCGTCCGTTAGTGCCTTTGGATGGTGGACGTTTTGCATCATCTGATCTGAATGATTTGTATCGTCGTGTGATCATCCGTAACAACCGTTTGAAAAGATTATTGGAGATTAAAGCTCCTGAAGTAATCCTTCGTAACGAGAAGCGTATGTTGCAGGAAGCGATTGATAGTTTGTTTGATAACTCAAGAAAATCAAACGCTGTTAAAGCTGAAGGCGGACGTGCATTGAAATCATTGAGTGATGTATTGAAAGGAAAGCAGGGACGTTTCCGTCAGAACCTGCTTGGTAAGCGTGTTGACTATTCCGGTCGTTCTGTAATCGTAGTAGGTCCTGAATTGAAATTACATGAGTGCGGTTTACCAAAAGATATGGCTGCTGAATTATTTAAGCCATTCATCATCCGTAAATTAATTGAAAGAGGTATCGTTAAAACAGTGAAGAGTGCAAGGAAACTTGTTGATAAGAAAGAAGCTGTTGTTTGGGATATTCTCGAAAACATATTGAAAGGTCATCCTGTGTTGTTGAACCGTGCCCCTACGCTGCACCGTTTGTCAATTCAGGCATTTCAACCGAAGTTAATTGAAGGTAAAGCGATTCAGCTTCACCCATTGGTAACATCAGCATTTAACGCTGATTTTGATGGTGACCAGATGGCAGTGCACGTTCCATTGAGCAATGCTGCTGTATTGGAAGCACAGTTGCTGATGCTTGCATCACACAACATTTTGAACCCGCAGAACGGTACTCCTATCACACTTCCTTCACAGGACATGGTGTTGGGCTTGTACTATATTTCAAAAGCGAAGAAATCAACTGCTACTGAAACTGTAAAAGGTGAAGGCAAAGCATTTTATTCTGCTGAAGAAGTAATCATTGCTTACAACGAAGGGCAGGTTGATTTACATGCGCCTATTAAAGTAAGAGTGAATGTTCGTGAAAATGATAAGCTCGTTTACAAGCTTACTGAAACAACTGTGGGTCGTGTAATTTTTAACCAGCACGTTCCAAAAGAAGTAGGTTTTATCAATGCGGTATTAACAAAGAAAAACCTTCGTGAAATTATTGGTGATATCATTGAAATTACCAATGTTCCTAAAACAGCGAAGTTTTTGGATGATATTAAAACACTTGGTTTCCGTATGGCTTACCAGGGTGGATTATCCTTCAACATTAACGATCTTATTATTCCTGAAGTAAAAGAACAGTTGGTTGAAAATGCGCAGGGTGAAGTGAGTGAAGTGTGGGATAACTACAACATGGGTTTGATCACTAACAACGAACGTTATAACCAAATCATTGACATCTGGAGCCGTGTGGATACACGTGTTACAGAAACATTGATCCGTGAAATGGCAACTGATAAGCAAGGGTTCAACTCTGTGTTTATGATGCTGGACAGCGGTGCTCGTGGTAGTAAGCAACAGGTAAAACAGCTTGCGGGTATCAGAGGTTTGATGGCCAAGCCACGTAAGAGCGGTTCTACAGGAAGTGAGATCATCGAAAACCCTGTATTGAGCAACTTTAAAGATGGCTTGAGCGTATTGGATTACTTCATTTCTACACACGGTGCCCGTAAAGGTTTGGCTGATACGGCGTTGAAAACAGCGGATGCCGGTTACTTAACCCGTCGTTTGGTTGACGTAGCGCAGGATGTGGTTATTAATGATGAAGATTGCGGAACACTCCGTGGTATTGCAACAAGTGCATTAAAAGATAACGAAGATATTATTGAACCATTGAGCGATCGTATTGCAGGCCGTACCTCATTGCATGATGTGTATGATTTGCAAACAGATGCACTCATTGTAGGTGCAGGCGAATTGATCTCTCCTGCTATTGCGCAGCAAATTGAAGATGCAGGTATTGAAACTGTTGACATCCGCTCTGTACTCACCTGCGAAAGCAAGCGTGGTGTATGTGTGAAGTGTTATGGTAAGAACCTGGCAACAGGTGCTGTAGCACAAAAAGGTGACTCAGTGGGTATCATTGCTGCACAATCTATTGGCGAGCCTGGTACACAGTTAACACTCCGTACCTTCCACGTGGGTGGTGTTGCAGGTTCAGCATCCGTAGAAAGTGCATTGCTTTCTAAGTTTGATGGTACCGTGCAGTTTGATGGTTTGCGTACAGTAACTACTACTAACAACGAAGGCAATAAAGTACAGATTGTTATCGGCCGTACAGGTGAAGCAAGGATTATGGATCTGAAAAACGATCGTATCCTTATCACTAATAACATTCCTTATGGTGCTACACTTTCAGTTAAAGAAGGTCAGCAAATTAAGAAAGGTGATGTGCTTTGTACATGGGATCCGTTTAACAATGTTGTAGTTGCTGAAGTTGCCGGTACTATCAAATTTGAAAACATCATTGAAGGTATTACCTACCGTGATGAAGCTGATGAGCAAACCGGTCACCGTGAGAAAGTGGTTATTGAAACAAAAGATAAAACCAAAATTCCTTCATTGATTGTTGAAGGAAGCAAGGATACAAAATCATACAACTTACCTGTAGGTTCACACATTGTAATTGAAGAAGGAGATGAAGTGGTAGCAGGACAGGTGTTGGTAAAGATTCCACGTGTACTTGGTAAACTGAAAGATATCACCGGTGGTCTTCCACGTGTAACAGAGTTGTTTGAAGCACGTAACCCGGGCAACCCTGCAGTGGTTTCTGAAATTGATGGTGTTGTAAGCTTTGGTTCTATTAAGCGTGGTAACAGGGAAATCATCGTTACAAGTAAAGATGAAGTAACTAAGAAATACTTAGTGCCTCTTACACGCCAGATCCTTGCACAGGAAGGCGACTTTGTAAAAGCCGGTACTGCATTAAGTGATGGACAAACTGCACCTGGTGATATCCTCACCATTAAAGGTCCGTTTGCTGTTCAGGAATATGTGGTGAATGAAATCCAGGAAGTGTATCGTTTACAGGGTGTAAAAATCAATGATAAACATATTGAGGTGATTGTGCGCCAGATGATGAAGAAAGTAGAAATCATTGACGCTGGTGATACGAAGTTCTTAGAAGAAGATCTGGTAGATCGTTTTGAGTTTATTGATGAGAACGACCGCATCTACGATAAGAAAGTAGTAACAGAGCCGGGTGACAGTAAGTTCCGTCCGGGTCAGATCATCACACTCCGTGATTTGCGTGAAGAGAACAGTATATTGCGCCGTGCAGATAAGAAGTTGATTGAAGTGCGTGATGCACATCCTGCAACAGCACAACCGGTATTGCTTGGTATTACCAAAGCATCACTGGGTGTACAAAGCTGGATTTCTGCAGCATCCTTCCAGGAAACAACAAAAGTGTTGAGCACTGCAGCAATTGAAGGAAAAACTGATTTCTTACTTGGATTAAAAGAGAATGTAATCACAGGTCATGCAATACCTGCAGGTACAGGCTTGCGTGAGTTTGAAAACATGATTGTGGGCAGCAAAGAAGAATATGAATTGCTGCTTACCACCAGGGAAGCGATGAGTTTTGATGATGAAGAATAATAAGTCCTCATAACAATTTTCAACGCCTCAACAGTAAAATGTTGAGGCGTTTTTCTTTTGTAGAGCGCCTATCTGTTAACACCTTCTTAAAATTATTTTCAATTTGTTGAGTAGGGGGACAATGCGTTACTTTGCCCGCTATGAAAGGATTTCAAAGTATCTTATTATATGTTTTAACGGCTGCAGTTGCCGCATTGTTTGTATTGCATTTTACAGGGAGTAACAAATCAAAACCTAAAACAACAGATAGTAAAGCTGTAAAAGATCCTAATGATTCTGCAAGGCATATACGTGTTGCATATATTGATCTGGACACCATTCAGAAACAATATGAGTTTTTCAAATTGAAGAATGATGAACTGGAGGCAGATAAGCAACGCATGGAAAATCAAATCCAGGGAGATTTAAATAAACTTGAGAAGGATCGTATAGCATTTTTAAAACGTGGCCAATCTATAACACAACAGGAAGCAGAAACATTTCAGCAGGAGTATCAAACAAGGTACCAGCAAATTGGTCAGCGCCAGCAAACTTTACAAAGCCAGCATTTAGATAAACAGGCAAAAGCCATTGATGATATACAAAAACGCATCAATGAGTATCTGAAAGTATTCAACGCTGATAAAAAGTACGATTTCATTTTTTCTACGCAGGAAGGTAATCCTACATTGTATTATAAAGACCCGGCCTTTGATATTACAAATGAAGTGGTGCAAGGATTGAATGAAGAGTATAAGAAAACGAAGAAGCAGTAAAGCTCACACTTTTTGCATTACTGCAATGATAGAACTATAGCAGAATCTTTGTTGATTCAATAATATTACTGATTCCAATTTCAATTCAAATGAAATTGGAATTCTGTTTTAAAACTTTTATGCTGAACTTGGCTGCTCCCGTTTAGTTCCTTATCTTCCCAATCAATTATCACAAAAACCAACCACATGTCGCAAACAGAATTCAAACCCACGTTAAGCCTATTTGATGCAACCATGATTGTTGCAGGCAGTATGATTGGCTCAGGTATTTTTATTGTGAGTGCTGATATTACAAGAAATGTAGGCAGTGCAGGCTGGTTGATTGCGGTGTGGTTGATTACAGGATTGATGACATTAATCGCTGCTGTGAGTTATGGTGAATTGAGCGGCATGTTTCCCAAAGCAGGCGGGCAATATGTTTATTTAAAAGAAGCTTATAATCCACTGTTTGGATTTTTATATGGCTGGAGTTTTTTTACTGTGATTCAAACAGCAACCATTGCAGCAGTAGGCGTGGCCTTCTCCAAATTCACAGGTTATTTTATTCCTGCCTTAGATATTAAAGATGAAAATATTTTAATGCAGCTTGGCTGGTTCAAATTATATCCTGCGCAATTGGTTTCCATTGCAGTAATTGTATTACTCACTTATATCAATACAAGAGGTGTACAGGGTGGAAAAACGATTCAAACCATTTTCACAGTTACCAAATTGGTTTCATTGTTCGGTTTGATTGTGTTTGGTTTACTCATTGGAGCTAAAGCTGAAATCTGGAATGCCAATTGGGAAAACGCATGGCAAATGAATAAACTGAGTGAAGGTGGTGTAATTGCAGGCGTGGCGGGCACTGCAATACTGGGAGCTATTGCAGCTTCCATGGTAGGTTCCATCTTCAGCAGTGATGCATGGAATAATGTAACATTTATTGCAGGTGAAATTAAAAATCCCAAACGTAATATCGGATTGAGTTTGTTTTTAGGAACATTGATTGTTACACTCATTTATGTAGCAGCCAATATCATGTACATCAGCGTGCTTCCGTTGAATGGCGGCGAACAAAGTATTGCGTTTGCCAAGCAGGATCGTGTAGCAGTAGCTGCTGCCAATGAGATTTTTGGCAACATCGGCACGTATGTAATTGCAGTGATGATTATGATTTCAACATTTGGATGTATTAATGGTTTGGTGCTTGCAGGTTCAAGAGTGTATTACACGATGGCTAAAGACGGTTTGTTTTTTAAACCTGCAGGTGTTTTAAATAACAACGCTGTTCCCCAATGGGCTTTGTGGGCGCAATGTATATGGACAGCTGCACTTTGCCTGAGCGGACAATATGGTGATTTACTGGATATGGTTTCATTTGTGGTTGTGATTTTTTATGTGCTCACCATTGCAGGTATATTTATTCTGCGCAAAAAAATGCCCAACGCTGAACGCCCCTACAAAGCATTTGGTTATCCTGTACTTCCATTT
>JBKCJY010000158.1:0-3981 GCA_046301455.1 Chitinophagaceae bacterium
AGCAGTGCGGATTATCATCATACTGAAACAAAATTGCTGCAACCGCAATTCAGAAATTATTCTGATGCTTATTGGGATAAGCGAGTGATGGCGCCATCCTGTTTATTGTATTATGTGGGTATCAACAAAAAGTTAAACAAAGTGCCGCATCATACTTTGTTTTTTGATACTGACTTTAAACAACATGGCCGTGAAATTTATACTGATCCTCAATGGCCCGCCAATCCGTTATTTTATGTAAGTGTTACAACGGTTACTGATAGCAGTGGTGCGCCACCCGGTTGTGAGAACATGTTTTTTTTGATACCCGTAGCAGCGGATTTAAGTGGAGATTCTCAAGAAATAAGAGAACAATATTTTCAAATGATTGTTAATCGTTTTGAAGAGCGGACGGGGGAAAGTATTAAGGACAATATTATTTTCAAACAATCTTTTTCTGTTTCTGACTTTAAGAATGAATATAACTCTTTCAAAGGCAATGCTTACGGGTTGGCTAACACACTTTTGCAAACAGCCAATTTAAAACCTGCCTGTAAGAGCAAAAAAGTTAGTAACTTGTATTTCACTGGTCAACTAACTGTTCCGGGTCCCGGAGTTCCTCCTTCGTTAATAAGTGGTGAAGTGGTGGCAGGGTTGATTCACAAAGAATTTAAACATTGATAAGGTATGATGCAATTGTTTCATGAAGTAAGTCAATTGTGCAGCCGTGTTACCACGGAGCGGTACAGTACTTCTTTCTCTTCATCTATCCGCTTGCTTCATCAGGATTTAAGGCAGCCTATTCATAACATTTATGGTTTTGTTCGTTTTGCTGATGAAATTGTAGATACATTTCATTCATATGACAAAGACGAACTCCTACGTGCGTTTAAAAAGGAAACCTACGATTCTATTGAGCGTGGTATCAGCCTTAATCCCATACTCCACAGTTTCCAAATTACCGTTAATGAATATAAGATTGACCATGCTCTGATTGAAGCATTTTTCAACAGCATGGAAATGGATCTGGATAAAAAGCAATATAATCATCAATCATACAACGAATATATTTACGGAAGTGCAGAAGTTGTTGGATTGATGTGCTTATATGTTTTTTTAGAAGGTAATGTAAATGAATATGAAAAGTTGAAGCCTTCAGCACAATCATTGGGTGCTGCATTTCAAAAGGTAAATTTTTTGAGGGATGTAAAAGCAGATTATGCTGCATTGAACCGCACTTATTTTCCCAATCTTGATTTTGCGAATTTTACACCACGTCAAAAAGCAGAGATAGAAGCAGATATTCAAAAAGATTTTGACCATGCTTATGAAGGTATTTTGCAATTGCCGATGAAAGCAAGGTTTGGTGTATATGTGGCGTATAAATATTATCTGTCCCTTTTCAGAAAAATAAAAAAACTGCAGCCCGCAAAAATCATGAATGAACGTGTGCGTATTCCCAATTACGGGAAAGCAATGATTTTGCTGCGTGCAGGTGTGCGAAACTCATTGAACATCATGTAACAGTGTTAAAGAGAAAAACCAATTGGTTCCGCCGGCGTAAAATAGCCGGCGTTACTTTTTGAAGTAAGTGTCACTTGAGCATTAAAAAATAAAATCTGTAATTAAAGAACTCTTCTAATTTTACAATATGCAGCAGGTTGTTTTGGTAAACGAACAGGATGAAGCCATTGGTGTAATGGAAAAAATGGAAGCACATGAAAAGGCGTTGCTTCATCGTGCATTCAGTGTTTTTATATTTAACAAGGATGGTTTGATGCTTTTGCAGCAAAGAGCTATGAGCAAATACCACAGTCCGGGTTTGTGGACCAATGCCTGTTGCTCACATCCAAATCCTGATGAAGCTATAAAAGATGCAGCAATAAGACGATTACATGAAGAGCTTGGTTTTACAACAAAAGTTGAAAAAGCATTTCACTTTACGTACAAAGCAGCATTTGATAATGGATTAACAGAGCATGAGTTTGATCATGTGTTTGTGGGTATGTATGATGGTGCAATGCAGCTTAACAAAGATGAAGTGAGTGCCATTACTTATAAAAGCATGAATGAAATTGCTGATGATTTGCAAAGAGCGCCGCAGGTTTATACAGAATGGTTTAAGATTGCATTTCCATTATTGAAAGAATGGATGCAAAAAAATACAGTTACGCATGCAGCAGCCTAAAGCAATTGTGATTGGAAGTGGTGTGGCTGGTTTAGCTAGTGCTATTCGTTTGGCAGTACAGGGATATGAGGTGATGGTGTTTGAACGCAACAATTATCCCGGCGGCAAATTATCATTGATAGAAAAAGATGGTTTTCAATTTGACGCAGGGCCTTCTTTATTTACACAGCCACAAAGCATCGAACAATTATTTAAAGATGCAGGTGAAGATATCTTTGATTATTTTCAATACGAGTCTGTTCCTGTTTCCTGTAAATATTTTTATGATGATGGGAAAATATTGAATGCTTACACAAATGCAGAAAAACTTGATGAAGAGTTGCAAACAGTGATGGGAGAGAGGCAGGGCGCTGTGCTCAACTATCTTTCAAAAAGTGAAAAGCTCTATAATTCCATCGGAACTGTTTTTCTTAATCATTCTTTACACAAACGCAAAACCTGGTTACAACCTGCCATCATCAATGCAATGAAAAATGTGCGGTTCCCCTATTTATTCGGCACGCTGCATGATTACAATCAAAAGAAATTTACCAATCAGCAAACTATACAATTATTTAATCGCTTTGCCACTTATAATGGAAGCAATCCGTATCAAACACCTGGTATGATGAGTTTGATTCCGCACCTGGAATTAAATGAAGGAACGTTTTATCCAAAAGGCGGTATGATAAGTATCACCAATGCATTGTATCAATTGGCTTTAAAAAAACGTGTTCAATTTCATTTCAATGCATCTGTTCAACACATTATTCATCACCAGGGAAAAGTGAAGGGCGTTTCAGTAAATAATGAAAACTATTTTGCTGATGTGGTAGTGAGTAACGCTGATGTTTATTTTACCTACAAGCATTTGCTCAAAGATGAGAGCAAAGCCAAACAGGTATTGAAACAGGAACGCAGTTGCAGCGGTGTTATTTTTTATTGGGGAATGAACAAAGAATTTCCGCAACTGCATTTGCATAATATTTTCTTTTCTAACAATTACAAAACAGAGTTTGAATATATTTTCAAACGCAAGCAGTTGTTTAACGACCCAACGGTTTATGTAAACATTACTTCCAAAATGGAAGGAGCACAGGCGCCCCATGGAAAGGAAAACTGGTTTATACTCGTGAACGCCCCTGCATATACACAACAAAACTGGGAACAACTCAAACAGCAATTAAAACAAAACATCATTCAAAAGCTTTCCAAAGTGTTGAATGAAGACATAAGTGCTGCTATAGAAGTGGAAGAAACTTTAGACCCCATTACGATTGAAAGCCGCACCGGTTCTTATCTTGGGGCTTTGTATGGCACCAGCAGCAACAGCAAGATGGCGGCTTTTATGCGTCATCCCAATTTTCAATCGCACATTAAAGGATTGTATTTCTGTGGAGGAAGTGTTCATCCCGGTGGTGGCATTCCACTTTGTTTTAAAAGTGCTGAAATAGTAAGTAAATTGGTGGCTCAGGATTTTAAAAAGAAGATACATTGATTACCTTAAGTAAAGCAACGAAACAACAGACAGCTCTTGGTATAGCCATCATCTTTCACATGGTGGGATTGATTGGTATACTGCTGGTAAACAAAGCGTTTTTCATTTCACTTACACCTTTAAACCTCTTACTGAGTTTTGCATTAGTGCTATGGACACAGGATGACAGAAAAAATTATTTTTGGTTGTTTGTAATTATTTGTTTTGTTACCGGCGTTTTTACTGAATGGCTGGGTGTTAATCATCAAATTTTGTTTGGAGAATACAAGTATTTATCACCGTTGGGCGTGCAATGGCAGGGTGTACCATTGCTCATTGGTGTTAATTGGTTTGTGAT
>JBKCJY010000159.1:0-6874 GCA_046301455.1 Chitinophagaceae bacterium
TGATGCGAAGAGAATTACATCTCCCGGATTAATTACATGCGGATGTGCTTCACCCCTTTGTACCAGATCATATAAGGTTGGTATAGTTGCTACAGAACTGTTGCCCAGCCAGTGAATGCTCATGGGCATAATATCTTTGGGTGCTTGATTGATGCCATAGAGCTGATACAATCGTTTTATAATACCATCATCCATTTTTTCATTGGCCTGATGTATAAAGACTTTTTTAAGATCATGTATGGAATAGCCGCTTTCATCTAAGCATGCTTTCATTGCTGCTGGTACATGTGTCATGGCATATTCATACACTTTTCTTCCTTTCATTTTAATGTATCGAACACGGCTGTCACTCTTAGGTAGATAAGAACAGCCCATGTTAATGTAGTTCACTTCTTCAATTGCATGTGTTTGTGCACAACAGCTGAGAATGCCTTTGTCAGCTGCTCCTGTTTCAGAGTATTCTAGCACAGTAGCGCCGGCACCATCACTAAAAATCATACTGTCACGATCGTACACATCAATTACTCTTGATAAAGTTTCAGTACCTATGATCAATGCTTTTTTGGCCATGCCTGCTTTAAAATAGGCATGTGCAATAATTACACCCTGCAACCAGCCGGGACACCCAAACAAAATATCAAAGGCAACGCAATTTGGATTTTTTATTTGAAGCTCATGTTTAATTAGACTCGCAAGCGAAGGCACTGCATCAGATTGTATAGTGTGTTTGTACACATTGCCGAAATTGTGTGCCGCAATAAGTAAATCTATTTCTTCGGGATTAATGCCACTGTTTTTAATGGCTTCACGTGCTGCTACAGCACCAAGATCTGAAGCATTGAGATGATCCTCAGCATAACGTCTATCTTCAATACCTGTAATTTGTTTAAACTTCTGAACAACTTCAGAGGCGGGCGTGTTGATTAATTCATTGCTTTCACTGTAGAATTGTGAATTCGCAAAGTCACTGTTGTTTTTAATCACTGCCGGAATGCAGGAACCACTGCCCGTAATAATCGTTTGTTTCATTGATCCAACATAAAATATCTGCCATTAAAATTACAATAATAAGCAGAAAACAGTTTTAATAATTTAATTGGTTGATTCTACTTCTGTGGACTCTTCATCTTCCTTTTGTTCAATTGTTTCTATTGCAGCAGGGGTTTCATCAGTTATGATCAATTCATTACCACCGATAAAAGCAAAAGAGATATTTCGGGTTCTTAAAATTGCTTTCATGGCATTATCTTCCAGCAATACATCTGCAAGTTCTTTCGCCAGTGCGGAGTTTTTGATCAGATTATTGATGCGGCCACGGTTAATTTCCATTCTTGAAAAACTAAGTTTCAACTTGCGGCCACCCAGTGCACGCTCAAAATCAGTTTGGTTTAACTGTATTTTTTGCGGGCCGTTTACTGATTTTTTTATAAACAGTGAAATGAGGGGTAAATATTTCTTCCAGGTTTGAGAAAACATAATGATTGATTATGGATGGTTATTCAGCTTCTGTCAGCCTCGTAAATTCTGCACCATTGTAAATACGTGCTAGGTTATGATCTCCGGTGCGCTTCCATTCTTCATTATTACTTTCAGTTACAATACGCCAGAAATTTTTTGATTTCAGCTCCTGGTAATCATTCGTTTGGAGAAATACACCTTTTACAGTTGCTCTCTGTTTAAAGTGACTGTTCACCCGTGCATGCTTTTTTACTTTTGTTTCAACAAACTTTTCAATAACGTCGTTAGTCATACTTAATTTGTTTATGTACTAAAAATAATTACCATTTATTACGTGGTCTTTCCTCACGTGGTCTTGCTTCAGAAACCTTAATGTTACGTCCATCAGCCATTGATCCATTAAGTTCCTCCATTGCTTTTGAAGCGGCAGCATCATCTGGCATTTCCACAAAACCAAACCCACGGCTTTTATTCATGATTTTATCCATAATTACTTTGGCTGAAGAAACATCTCCGTAGGGAGTAAAAAGTTGTTTTAAGTCTTCGTCACCAGTGTTGAACCCAAGGTTCGAAACATACAAATTCATAAAAAATGAAATTTAAAAATTAAAAATTGAGAAGAATACTGGTGTAAATGAAGAATACAAAACTAATGACCAATTATTCGCTTACAGAAGATTAACTCAAATGAACCTGTTAAAGATAACGGTTTTAGGTATAAAAGAGGCGATTAATTTTGAGACAGCAGCGGCTAAAACAGCAAGGGGCTGCAGTAATTAAAAATCAAAAACGGGCAAAGCAAAGAAACATTTGTAATTTTTTAGTTGCCCTTCTTACTTTTCATGAAAGTTTCTGCGAAATACTGTTCAATTTCTTACTTGAAACACCCATTCAGTCTCTTACTCTTTTGCAATTAATATCCAGCGCAATGGCATTGCATTTTTATTTGCAATAAAGCTTTTAGCATTTTCAGTTTTTATTGCTGCTTGTTCATTTTCTGCATTAAAATAGTTTATTCTTTCCTTTTTGGTGAGAGTAGTAAAGCTGCCACTACCTTCAAAGAAAAAATACGTGGTAATAAATTGTTTTACATGATCTCTTGTTTCTTTTGATAAATAAAGTTGCATTTTCCAAAACTCTTTACTTTCTGAAAGTTTGATGGCTCTGTACACATTACCTACACCACAATTATAGCCGGCAACAACTAAAAGCCAGTCATCAAATTGTTTATATAGCGTGTTGAGATATTGAGCGGCTGATGCTGAGCTTTGATAAATATTTCTTTGTTCATCACGTATGCCATCTACTTTTTACCCCAGTGTTCTGGCTGTTTCCGGCAATCATAACAAACACACATGTAAAACTATGCTGACAGGTTAAGTGAGTGAAACTCAGCGTTCAATTTTTTCAACAACAATATTGTCAGGGAGATTTACGATTCTTAATTTACGGGGAGTTGAGTAACATATTTCTATAAAAAAAATCCCGGTTTACAGAAGTCGGGATTTTTTTATACTATTAAAGTAAAGAATAGACATTATCTGGTTCGTGCCGCATCATTTCTTCGATATTAATATCAATTGAAGAAAGTAATTGTTCTTCCAGCATTGATGCATAAGTTTCAAAATAAAGAATCACATCTTCACGCAAATTGCGTTGCAACCATCTAAAACCACCGGGCAAATGCTCCAGTACTTTTTTATCTTCTAAATATTCAAGATTATGAATATCACTAGGAGTTAAACCAATTTGCTGCAACTTGCTGATGAGTAAACTTGCAGGAGCATCGGTCACACCGCAATAATCTTCAGCCAGCTCCGTCCATTCACCAATGCCGGTGTGGGCATATTGCAAAATTTCTTCCTTGCTTAGTTTAGTAACTACCTGTGTTAAATTGCCACAGTTGCAGGCGCCATGATTGCCCCATGCATAAGGCGCACCGCTGCGTAAGCGCACTGCAGTTTCACGAAGTGCGTTAATAAGTGTAAGATTGGGAGTTGCCATATTTAAAATTGAGAAGAAATACGATAGCCTTCATCTTTTGTTGAAACTTTAACATGCTTTGAAAATAATTTATGTGAACACGGCGTTTAAGGGCCATATCAACCTTGCATGAAGACTCTATTTTTTTCATTTGTTTTTTTATTGCTTGCAACCGCTTTACATGCACAAATGATTACAGGTGTGTGGAAGGGCAAAGTAGGTAGTGGCATAAGGGCACAAAAAGTAGAATTGAAACTGGTGCAGAAAGGCGACAGCATTTTGGGTACTTCTTATTATTATGAGAGTGCCAATAATTACAGGCGCTATAGTGTGAAAGGCTATTTTAATCAGCAAACCAATGAAGTGGTTTGGTGGGATGATGTGTTGGTTGAACAGGTGCTGCCGGGTTTTAGAGTATTAAGCCCAAATGAAATTCCGTTACTGCTTGAAGCTGATTTTAATTGCCCGGGTGGTGGTATTATGAAACTGGACGGAAAAGCTGTAACAAGAGAAGAAATCAAAAGCAAAGGCGAAGTTCATCTGGATAAAGTAGATCAAACACAATTTAATGATGAATGGAACTGGGTGATTTCAAATTACACTGTAGGTGCCAACGATCCGGAAATTATTGACAGTATAGCACAGCTTCATCAACCTGTAAGAGAACCCGTTGTTACCGCAGCACCTGTGCCCGTTATTCCCAAAGAAGAACCAAAACCTGTATCAGAACCGACAGTTGTTTTACAAAAACAGGAGCAGCCTGTAATTAAAAAAGAACCTGAATTAATTACGCCAACTCAAAACAAACCTGCAACGGTAACACCGAAAGCTCCTGCTATTGAAGAAAAATTTATTCAACGTAAAAAGGTTCTAACTACTGAGCTGCCGCTTGAAGGTGATACAATAGAAATCCATTTTTATGATAATGCAGAAATTGATGGCGATAGTATTTCATTGTTCATGAACAATAAACTTGTATTTGAACATGTAAAGCTGAGTGACAAACCATACATCATCAAATTTGCAGCGAGTGAATTAACTGAAACCAATGAGCTGGTAATGGTGGCAGAAAATCTCGGTGCTATTCCTCCAAATACTTCTTACATGATTGCGTACATTAATAAACAGCGCTATACGGCTAACCTTGAAAGCACAGAAGGGAGCAGTGCGATGATACGGTTTGTAAGAAGAAATGGAAAGTAGAAAATTGAAAATGAAAAATCACTTTCGATTTTTCATTTCTTACTTTTTTATTTCCTCGGTCTGATATTCTTTTAAATGACGGTAAATTAAACTGCCATTCTCCACAGCAATTAAACGCAGATCCATAAACACACTGTCGGCGTCATAAAAACCCACAATACAACTCATAGGTGTAGTGCCTTTCTTTAAACCGGGTTTGGGCATCATACCAAGGTTGGGGTAGGAGAATATTTTTTCGCTATTGCTTCCGTTATAAGAAAATTTTACCTCATACTTCAGTGATTCCTTTTGCTCAAACAACTCCACTTTGAGTGTTTTGGTTGAATCGCCATTGCTTTCTGATTCTGTATAAGTAGCTACGGCACTTGGATTTACTGTTGCACGTTCTTTGGTGTAAGGCTCTGTGTTGCTGGTTTTATTGTTGCAGGCAATAAAGCTGATGGTAAGAAGTAAAAAAAATAGTTGTTTCATTTGTTTTGTTTAAGTTGATTAAATAACAACGTTGATCATTTTATTTTTTACATAAATGATTTTCTTCGGTTGCTTCCCTTCCAGCCATTTTTGAACGATTTCATTGTTTAGCACAATTTGCTCTACTTCCTGCTGGGTGATGTTTAAATCCAGTGTTAACTCAGTTCTTGTTTTACCGTTGATTGCTACGGGATAATCCTTGGTGGATTCTGTTACATACTTTGCTTCAAATTTGGGGAAGCTGGCATCCAGCACTGAGCCACCGTTTCCTAATGCACTCCATAACTCTTCACTTACATGCGGTGCATAGGGTGTTAAGAGAATGAGTAGCTGTTCAAGGATTTCTTTTTTAGTACATTTTAAATCGCTGAGTTCATTTACACAAATCATAAACGTACTCACGCCTGTATTGAAACTGAAACGCTCGGTATCTTCTTCAATTTTTTTGATGGTTTTGTGGAGTACTTTTAATTCACCATCAGTTGCTTTGTCTTCATTCCACACTTTGCCTTTTACATCATCATAAAACAATCTCCATAGTTTTTTAAGGAAACGGTGCACACCTTCAATACCTTTTGTATCCCATGGCTTGCTGATCTCTACCGGGCCGAGGAACATTTCATACATGCGGAAGGTATCAGCGCCGTATTTGTCAACGATCATATCAGGGTTTACGGTGTTGAATTTTGATTTACTCATTTTTTCAACTTCCGAACCACAGATGTATTTGCCATTTTCTAAAATGAATTCAACATTTGCATATTCATTGTTTCTCCATTTCTTAAATGCTTCAATATCTAATTCAAATCCATCAACAAAATTTACGTCTGCATGAAGCTTATCTAATTTCTTTTGTTCAAATTCATCATCACCTGTAATTAATCCTTTTGAAACAAAAGTGTTGGTGCCATTGATTCTATATACAAACCTCGAACTTCCCTGTATCATCCCTTGATTCACTAATTTCTTATAAGGCTCATCATGTCCAATAAATCCAAGATCATATAAGGCTTTCGTCCACATACGGCTGTAGAGCAAATGACCAACAGCATGTTCTGTACCGCCAATGTAAATATCAACTTGTCCCCAGTAATCAGAAACTTTCCGATCACAAAAAGCATTGTCATTGTGAGGGTCCATGTAACGTAAGAAGTACCAGCTACTTCCTGCATAACCCGGCATTGTATTGGTCTCTAATTCTTTCGCTACCCATTCAGGAATATTGGCCAATGGTCCCTCACCTTCAGGGCCGGGAGAATAACTATCAACTTCAGGTAACAATAATGGCAATTCTGTTTCACTCAAAGGATAGGCTGTACCATTTTTCCATTGAATGGGAAATGGTTCACCCCAGTAACGCTGGCGGCTGAATGCCGCATCACGCATTTTGTAATTCACTTTGCGTGTGCCAATGCCCAACTCTTCCAGTTTATTAATCACTACATCAATCGCATCTCGCATCACCATGCCATTGATGAAATCACTGTTTTCCAAAACAGCATCTTTGGTAGGATTGGCTTCTTCTCCGTTATAATGTTTGCCAATGATGTTTGTAATAGGAATATTAAAATGCTGTGCAAACTTATGATCACGTTCATCACCACAAGGAACAGCCATTATTGCTCCTGTGCCATAACCTGCCAGTACATATTCACTGATCCAGATTGGAATTTCTCTTCCATTAAACGGATTGATGGCATAAGCACCGGTGAAGACACCACTTATTTTCTTTTCGGCCATGCGTTCACGCTCACTGCGG
>JBKCJY010000160.1:0-12130 GCA_046301455.1 Chitinophagaceae bacterium
AATGAACAGATGAAAGGCAATTGCCAATAATGTTTTGCATCTTTACAGCAAAATCGTAAAGCCATGTATGAACATAAACATCAGCCGCTGGCAAGCCGCAGAGTTTTTTACAAACGCATTGCATGGAATATTTTGCTGGCATTCATTGTGTTATTTGTGTGCTTAGTAATTGGCATTCTTGGCTATCATTACCTGGCAATTGCAAATTGGCTGGATTCATTTCACAATGCTTCTATGATTTTAAGTGGCATGAGCCCTGTGATTGAAATTGAGACAGATACAGGTAAATGGTTTTCCTCTTTTTATGCGCTCTTTAGTGGAGTTGTATTTATCACCAACATCGGATTGATATTAGCACCAGCAATACACCGTATTCTTCATTCACTGCATGTTGAAAACAAATGAGCATTACAACACACACACAGCTCATCAAGCAATTTTCAAAACAACTCGGTTTTGATTATTGTGGTATTGCCAAAGCAGAACGATTGGATGAAGATGCTAAACGTTTGGAGCAATGGTTGAATAAAGGCATGCATGGCTCCATGCAATACATGGAAAACCATTTTGAGTTGCGTGTTGACCCAACTAAACTTGTTCCAGGTGCCAGGAGTGTGATTACATTGATGATGAATTATTTTCCATCAGCCGAACAAAATGAACAAGCGCCTAAAATTTCCAAGTATGCTTATGGTGAAGATTATCATGAAGTGATAAGAGAGCGGTTGAAAGAGTTGATGAAGTTGATAAATGAACATATTGGCGATGTAAACGGAAGAGGATTTGTAGATAGTGCTCCTGTATTGGAAAGAAGCTGGGCTGTAAAAAGTGGTTTGGGCTGGGTGGGTAAAAACGGAAACCTCATCAGCAAACAAAGTGGTTCCTTCTTTTTTATTGCTACGTTGATTTGTGATTTGGAATTGGAATACGATGCACCTTTCGCAAAAGATTATTGCGGCACCTGCACCAAATGTATTGACAGTTGTCCTACTACTGCTATTCTGCCAGACAAGGTTGTTGACGGCAGCAAATGCATCTCCTACTTCACCATTGAATTAAAAGATGCATTGATTGATGAAAGCATGAAGGGGAAGTTTGATAAATGGATGTTTGGTTGTGATGTGTGCCAGGATGTGTGCCCCTGGAACCGTTTCAGCAAACCGAATCATGAACAACACTTCAACCCCCTTCCTGAAATTTTAAATCTTACTACGCAACAATGGGAAGAAATGAGCGAAGAAAGATTTAAAACTATATTTAAAAATTCTCCTTTGAAGCGTACAAATTTTGCAGGCATTAAGAGAAATCTTAAATTCATTCAACATTAAAAAAAATATAATTTATAAAAAGGCCCCTGAAAAATCAAGGGCCTCACTTTTTAATACAAACTACTGATTCTAAAAAGTATGATTAACCGGCAGGATCGGCTGGTGTATTTGGATTATTATCTCTTTCACGGAAAGGATAAGGGAAGAACGTACGTTTACGTTCTGCCACAGGACGATTAAAGCGCCTGTTATCTTCAAGCCTCATACCGCTCATATACAATTCAATGCACCTGTTACGGTAAACTTCAGTGAGTAATGATGGAGCATCAACTGTGCCTGAATAAGCGGGGAGTTGTGCACCTACTCCGAACGGATCAGCAGCAGGAGTTTGTGAAAGAACTGCATCAATTTCATTTTTAGCATTGGTAAGATCAGGACTTGATTGACGCAAATAACATTCTGCCTTGATCAACCGCATTTCATCCGGCAGATAAATAGGAATGGATGCTGCATTTGCTGTAAAAAATCCGGCAATACGGTAGCGTGGTAACGCAACAGTGTTGATCACCGTATAAAATGGAACTCGTCTGTCAGCAAGATCGGGTTGTAAATTTCCGGTGGTACCTGGTAAACCCAATGTTGAATCTATAGGCTGCACCACGTTATTGGTAGCTGTAGCCGTTTCAAAGATCGGATTGTTTACACCAACTGCCCCGTCATAACGGAATTCACTTTTGACTGTGAGGTTAACTGCATTAGCTGCAGCAAGAGCAATACTGAAATCACCTGCAAACAAACTATACCTTGCTTTTAAAGCATTGAGTGTATTTATATAATCAATACCTGCAGGTACGTTGGGTGCAAAAGATGTACTGATGGCATTTGCATTAATAGCTGCCAATGCATCATCACAAACTTTAACCGCACGTCGAAAGGCCGCTTGTCTTGTTTGAAAAGTTGCAGGTGATGATACAGTACCTGGTGCTGCAGGAACCTGTTCCCAAAAAGTGGCCATTGTACCAATTGATAATGCTTTGAAAACAGATGCATAAGCAATTAAACCACTTGCATAATTTTTATCGCCAAGTTTTGCAGCGGCGGCTAAAACATTATCTGCCTCCCAAACAACTTTATTGCACTGAATCCATAAATTGTTTACAATACCATTAAGATTATCAACAGCACCACCACCATTGAATAATGCAAACTCATCCACATTACCTTGGTTAATTAACCTGAATTCGTTAGTTAAACTTCCACCCGCAATGATCGTATTATAAACAACTCCATTTCTTCCTAATGTATAGGTGCGTTGTAAACTGATAGCGGCACTGGTAATACCCCTCACCACTTCATACACCTGTGTTTGTGTAGGCTGATTGGGATTTACAAAGTCCTGCTTGCACGATGCTAACAGTAAACTCATAAACCCAAGGCCTGTTAATATTTTTTTCATATTAAATAATTTTTATCGTGGTTTAGAATTTTACAAGAATGCTGAATTGAATGGTTCTTGGAATGGGTACGTTTCCAAAATCAATACCACGGAGCAAACTGCTTTGTCCTGATGCATTTGTTTCAGGATCATAGCCTTTGTAGTTATCCCATGAAATAAGGTTACGTCCGGTAAGGCTCATTGAAAGATCACTGCATATTTTCTTCACTTTACCAAAACTATAACCAATTGAAACCTCACGCAATTTTGTAAAGGAACCATCATCCACACGCCATTCTTCAATTGCATAAGTACCAGCTATGTAACCACGTGGCAATTGCCCGTTATGTTCTTTTTGCGCCAGTTCGCTTCCGTTACCTACTCCCTGTCTTGTTCTGTAATCAGCATTAAATACCTCTACTCCATCAACACGATCCAGTTGAATACGTAAAGAGAGTTTTTTGTATGTAAATGTGTTGACAAGTGTTGCAGTATAATCAGGATTCGGACTACCTAATGACTTACGCAAAACATTGCTGTTAGGCCCGGATGTATAAGGCAATCCTGTAGCAGGATCTCTTTGAGGTACACCCGCAGCATTACCTCTTTCAATTACCGGAATGCCCTGTGGATTAAGTAACAGGTTGCCATTATTATCTCTTGCATAATAAGTAGCATAAAAAACCGGAGCATCGTTACCGGGAATTAATGCAAACACGGCACCGGTTGGTGAAGTAAATGTGATTAGAGGAGATGAGATATTACCGATACGGTTTCTGTTTTTATTAAACAACCCGGTTATTTCCCAACTGAAGTTTTTGTTTTGAACAGGAACACCCGTTAACAACAGTTCAAAACCTTTATTGGTTAAATCACCCACATTTCTTCTTTCACTTGTAAACCCGATTGAAGGAGCAACTGTTAAGTTGGGAACAAGCAAGTCTACTACTTTTTTATTATAGACATTCAATGTTAACTGAATACGGTTTGAAAGCATTGCATAATCCAAACCCACTTCAAGTTCCTGTTGACGCTCAGGCACCAGGTTATCATTTGCACGTACAGACGAGGAGCCAAGAAAAGTTCTGCCAAGGAAAGGCCCGGCACTGTAGGTATTGAAACGTTCATATGGACCAATACCTGTTAAGTTACCGCTCTCGCCATAAGCAGCACGCACTTTTAATAAATTAATTTTTGCTTTCTCTGCAATATTTTTAAAGAAACCGGTTTCAGAAATTACATAAGATCCACTCACTTTAGGATAAAACTGATTACGGTTTTCTTTTGTAAACACACTCGATCCGTCAATTCGGCCGGCGAAGGTTACAAATAACTGATTATTGAATTTGAAGTTTTGCTGTAAGAAATAACCACGAATAGACTGCTCAGACCTTGAATCTACAGAAGCTAATGGCGTGGCGCCACCAGTTACAGTTTGTACACCTACACCAAGCCCACGTGATTGTGCAAGTATATAGGTTGATCTTTCATACTGCTCTGAATAACCAAGTTGTGTAGTTGAACTTAATTTATCTGTAATACGTGTATTATAAGTAGCATTTAAATCGTGGTTAAAGAACAAACTGCTAAAACTTGCCGCACTTGCATAACCATTTTGTGTAGCATCAATTGCAGTACCACCTCCCCAAAATGCAGTACTCACATTATAAGTGAATGGTTTAATAAATGTAGTACCATTCTGGCTGATGTTATCAACACCTGCCTTATAATCAATAGTAAGACCCTGCAGTGGTGTTATTTTAAACCCAAGGTTTGATATTACACGACTGGTTTTATTATTCTGATCAACATTTTCATAAACACTTAAAGGATTGATACGGCCTCTTTCACCAACAGCCTGCAAATTTCCATTCGCATCTCGTTGTGATATGTTATGAAAGTTTCCAATAATTGTCATAGAGTTTATAGGTGAAAAGAACTGGTTACCATCAGGCAACTCTGTTGTATTATTAAATGAGTAGTTAATACCTCCTGTAATACTTAGCCATTTGGAAACTGTTTGATCAATATTCAAACGGAAACCATATCGTCTGTTGGAAGATTTACGGATGATGCCTTCGTTGTAATTGAAGTTGAACGAAGAATAATATTTGAATTTATCACGGCCTCCTGTAATAGATATATTATTATCAGTACCCAAACCTGTTCTGAAAATATCATCCTGGTAATCATAACGGGTTACAGGAGTAGTCGTGGTTAATGCAGGCGTTAATATATCCTGAGTTTGCGCAGTAGGTCCATCAGTTGGTCCTCCAAACTTTGTTGGAGCTGTATTGAATGTTAAACGCTTGCGCAAACTGTTTGTATTAAACCTTGTTGAAAAAGTTATTTGAGGTGCCCCTGAACTTCCACGCTTTGTAAAAATCTGCACAACACCTGCATTGGCACGTGAGCCATAAATTGCAGCAGCTGCTGCACCATTTAAAACTTCAATACGTTCAATATCATTGGGGTTAATATCCACCATTCTGTTTTGTCCTATTGCACCATAACCATCATAATCCGATTGTGTGTTGGTAACTCTCGCATTACTATTATTGATCATAACACCATCAATGATATACAATGGTTCACTGCTACTGGCAATAGTTGAAATACCACGGAGTCTCACACTCATACCACCTGCGGGATCACCGCTGTTCTGAACAATTTGAGCACCTGGTACTTTTCCCTGCATAGCTGCAATAGCATTAGGAGTGGCGGCATTGGAAATTTTATCCCCTTTAATTGTTGTGATATAGTTACCCAATTGCCTTTTGGTTGTTCCTTGGCTGGTACCTGTTATTACCACTTCATCAAGACCAAGTGCATCTTCATCAAGAGTTACATTTACAGTGTACTGTGTGCCAGAGCCAACTGTTACAGTTTCATTTTTTGTTTTAAAACCCACGCCGGAAAATTCGAGTGTATATTTTCCGGGTTTAAGATTGGCAGTGATAGAATAATTTCCATCTCCGTCACTTGAAGTTCCGCTTGCTGTTCCTTTAACAACAACGGATGCGTTTGCTACAGCAGCACTTCCTTTGCCCGTTACTTTACCGCTAATGGTTACCTGCGCCTGTACTAAGGCGGTGGTAAACAACAGTGATAACAGCAACAATGCAAACTTTGTAAAGCTGCGTTTCAGTAGTTCAACATGTTTCATTGTGCAGTTTTTATTGGTGATTAATAGTAAACATCATAAAATGCTTAACCCTGCTTTTTTATAAGGGTCAAACAATTTTTCGTCGGGTGAAAGTTCAGAGATGAGAACATCCAATTCATCAGCCTTGCAAATGTGGATGCGTTGAGAGGTGTTTATTTTTTCAGAGATGGTGAGTGCCACTACTTTAGCTGATGATTCAATCATCGCCTTTTTTACCTGCACCACATCCCAGTCATTATCTGTTAATCCGTTTTGAATATCAATAGCATTGATTCCTAAAAAACACAAATCAGCTTTTATCTGTTTTATTTTTGAAATGGCATCAGCACCAACTGTTATTTGTGAACTCTTTGAAAGTTTATCGCCTATGAAAATAATTTCAATATTGGGGTGATGGACATACTCCAATGCTGCCGGCAAACTTCCGGTAATGAATGTGGCACGCAAACTTTCGGGTAATGCACGTGCAAGTTCAATAATAGTAGTGCCGCCGCTTGTAATTACAAACATGCCATCTTTAATTAGCGAAGCAGCTTTTTGTGCAATGGCTTTCTTTTTATCTATACTGTAAACCTGTGAACTGTTGAAGGAACTGTGAAAAGATTTGGATAATGCCCCGCCATGTACTTTAATGATCTTGCCTTTTTCATCCAACTCCTGCAAATCACGGCGGATGGTATCTTCAGAAACATTGATCTGTTCACTCAAATCGCTGCTCAACACTTTGTTATGCAGATTTACCTGGTGAACAATAAAGGCTTGTCGTTCCTGTTTGAGCATGCAGTTGATTTGGCTTTTGAAAATCTGATAGCCACAAGTTATTAAAAATCGGCATAAACCTGCAACTTTTTTTTAAACATCGGCTAAAACCTGCAAATTTCAACTTAATTTCAAGCACTTAAAGGCAACCCAATCATTTCATCATATGAACAGGAATATTGCTTCGCTGGCGGCCATCGCCCAAAAAAAACATCGCAACATCATTGGTTTAATGAGTGGCACATCTGTTGACGGGTTGGATATTGCACTTTGTCAAATAAGTGGCAGTGGTTATGAAACAGAGATTAATCTCAAAGCTTTTGAAACAATTGCTTATGCCCCTGATTTTAAAGCAGAGATTAAAGAAGTGTTTTCAAAAAAGATGGTTGATTTTGAAAAGCTTACTTTATTGAATCCGTGGGTGGCTTTACAGCAATCACAAATGATCCTTTCGTTTTTAAAGAAGCATGGTATTGATAAAACAGAAGTTGATTTGATAGCCAGTCATGGGCAAACTGTTTATCATGCACCCAAAGCATTGCATGGGCATGAAAAATTTGGTAATGCTACATTACAGATTGGCGATGGTGACCATATAGCTGTTGCAACAGAAATTATTACCATCAGTGATTTCCGTCAAAAACATATTGCTGCGGGTGGTGAAGGTGCTCCACTTGCCGTGTATGGTGATTATTTTATTTTTTCAAAGAAAGGTGAAGACCGCATTATGCTAAATATGGGAGGCATTGCCAACTTTACTTTCCTGCCCGGAAGCATGGATGCCAATAAAATCTTCAGTACTGATACCGGGCCTGGCAATACCATGATGGATGCGTTGATTCAACAACATTTTCCGGGAAAGTATTTTGATGAAGATGCATCAGTTGCAAAGCAGGGAATAGTAAATGAAACTTTACTCCGTGCATTAAAAGATCACCCATTCTTTCAACAATCATTTCCAAAAACGACCGGACCCGAGTTGTTTAATCTCCCTTACTTAGAAACAGCCAAACAAAAAACAGGTATCAGCAATTTGAGTATTTATGATACCATGGCCACACTCAATTTATTTTCAGCCCAAACAATAGCCGAAGCGGTTCAAAAAACAATGCATGGAAATGATTCATTTATAATGTATGCAAGCGGTGGTGGTATGCACAATCCATTGTTAATGCAAAACATTCAGCAGTTATTGCCAAATGTGGTGATAAAGCACACAAGTGAACTCGGTATTCATCCTGATGCAAAGGAAGCAGTGCTGTTTGCAATTTTGGCAAATGAGTGTGTGGCAGGTGGTGATGTTGAATTTGGAAAAGAGTTAAAAGGAATACCAAGTGTAACGATGGGAAAGATTAGTTTTCCGTGGTGAGAAACAGTAATTGAGTTATTGGGTTTTCATCCTTCCACAGGCAAACCACTCTCCAAAAAGATTTTCAACTCCTGCAACCCTTTATCAAATGATGGTCCGATGATATGATCCAAAAAAATTCCATAGAATCGTTCCCAGGGATACCATTTGAGATTGTACTCCATAAACCACTGTACTTCGCATTGCGAAAGATTGTTGGGTAAAGTTCGAATTCGGAAACCGCCTTCACTATCATTCATTCCTTTTAACTCATACTTGGCGGTGATGAGATCGGGTGCCAATGAAAGCAAAGTAATAGTTCCATTATTTTTCAAATTCAAACCTTTCCAGGAAAAAAAAGCACCAGGCTGATTGGTTACGGGTGATGTTTGAACCAATGCTCCTTCATCGGCTGTAACCCAAGGCATCCATTTGCCCCAATCTTTCACATTGCTCAATTGACGATATACTTTTATACTGTCAGCATTTACAATAATACCTCTTGAAATTTTTACTGATGATGGAATCACCAATCCAATGATTGTAAGCATCAGTGCCAAACCAGTCATCACAAACAAAAACATTTTAATCAAACGCATACAAAAAATTATTTAAGAATCAACATCAACCAAGTACTCACAACTATCGGTTATCAGCTTTCTCTACTCCCACTTAAACACCCTTATCGCCACTGCATACACCACAACACCCCACAACAATAAAAATCCGATTTCAGTTTTAATAGCCCATAAACTCTGTCCTTCAAATGCTACAGCACGCATGGCAGTATTTAAATGCGTAAGCGGTAATGCTTTTGAAATAGGTTGTAGCCACTTGGGAAAAACTTCCACAGCAAAAAAAGTTCCGCCCAGTAAAAACTGGGGCATAGTAATTAAGTTGGCAAACGGCGGAATCGTGCTTTCATTCTTAGCCAATCCACTGATTATAAAACCAAAACCCATAAACACCAGCAATCCAAGAAAACTCAGCAACAGCATTTCAAACAATGTGGTTACACCATTTACCAATGTAAAGTCAAATGCAAAATATCCAACAAGAATAATCACCACTGCAGAAATCATCTGAAAAATAACCCTTGCCAAAGCTTCACCCATTAAAATATAAGTTCGATTAATCGGTGTTGCAAAATAACGTTTGAGCACAAGTGTATTTCTCAATCCAAAAAAAACAAATGCCACACCAAAAACACCTGTGCTTAGCAATGAAAATCCAAGCTGACCGGGCAATATAAAATCAATGGTTCTGTATTCTCTTATTTCCTGAATATCTCTCTTACGATCAAAATCGGGCACAGCATATACCGGACGATTGGCAAACTGTGCATCACTCACCTTTGCTGATATACTGTTGAGCACACTCATCAATTGCGGCCATTGATCATCACTGGCATTCGTGCTGCTGATTTTAAATTTAAAGGCAGGAACAGGTACACCTGTTTTTTCAATAGAAAGAATAGCAGCAATCTTTCCTTTCATTTTACTTTTGTTCAACTCGTCTTCGCTATCAAACTTCACAATTTTAATTCGGTTGCTGGCTTTAATTGAATCATACAACGCATTTGTGGTATCACAATCTTTTGCAAGCACTACTTTATAAACGGGCACTCCATTACTATTTCCGATAAATCCAAACACCAATATAAAAATGAAAGGAAACACAAAACTGAATACAACGGCTGATGGGCTTCTTAAAATTCCGGTTAAACTGGCTTTTGTAATAGCCAGCATCGCTTTTACCTGGCTGTAATTTTGCTGCATCCCGCAAAGCTATTGGTTTAGCTGCAAATTTTTTTACTCCTATTTTTACATTATGCACAAAGCGTTTATCCTGTTGGGAAGTAATATGGGCAAACGAATTACTTTTCTTTCAAAAGCAAAGCAATTGATTATTGAGGAAGCAGGAACAATTATTGCTCAATCTTCCATTTACCAAACAGCAGCTTGGGGCAATACCAACCAGCAGGCTTTTTTAAACCAGGTTATTGTTATTAATACGAAACAGGAGCCGGATGCACTCATGCAAATACTTTTGAACATTGAGCAGCAACTCGGCCGCATCCGCACTCAAAAATTCGGGCCACGTACTATTGACCTGGATATTTTATTTTATGATGCATTGGTTACAAAAACGAAAAGGGTTACTATTCCCCATCCTGCTATACAGGACAGGCGTTTTGTACTTGTGCCGCTGGCAGAACTTTCACCCCGAAAAATCCACCCCGTTTATAAGCAGACAGTTTCAAGTTTATTAAAAAACTGTTCTGATAACTTAGCCGTTAAAAAATTATAACCGTTACTTTTCCACAAAGCTTCAAATCATTTTTTGCATTTAACTGCATCCAGTAATTTGCCGTTTTTCCATTTGGAACTTGTTTCTTGGAATTTGTATTACTATTCTCATGAACTATCATTTCATCACCATAGAGGGAAATATTGGTGCAGGTAAAACTACACTGGCACATTTGCTGAGCAAGCATTACAATGCTCGCCTCATACTGGAAGAATTTGCTGACAATCCTTTTTTGGCCAAGTTTTATGAAAACCCGCAACAATTTGCTTTTCCTGTGGAGTTGTTTTTTATGGCAGAGCGTTACAAACAGTTGAAAGAATTGCTGCACACACAGGATTTGTTTAACAGTGTAACTATTTCTGATTATTTGTTTACCAAATGTTTGCTGTTTGCAAAAGTTACCTTACCCATGGATGAGTTTCGTTTGTATCAGCGCTTGTTTGATATCATTCATCAGCAACTCATTCAACCAGACTTGTTGATTTACCTCCACAGCCCCATTCAAAAACTACAAGAGAACATCAAAAAAAGAAACCGCAGTTACGAGCAGAATATTCCCGATGATTACTTGTTTAATTTGCAGGAAACTTATACGCATTACATCAAACAACACAATATCAAAACATTGTTTATTGACATGAGCAATGCCGATTTGCTGGGCAACCCCAAACATTTGCAAACCATTATTGATGCGCTGGATAAGGAGTATAATGAAGGACAGCATTATTTAACATTGCCATGAACACACAACCTGTACCAATTAAACAATTTTTCATCAACAAAGAATTTGCTTGGTTTGTGTGGGCACGCATCATCTTTATTGCAGGCATCCGCATGACACCTGTTTTACTTGGCTGGAAACTTTATGAAATAACAGGCAGTAAATTATCATTAGGCATTTTAGGTTTGAGTGAAGTAATTCCTGCAATTCTGTTGGCTTTGCCTGCAGGTGTTAAAGTTGACCAGAGTAATAAACAGCGTTTAATTTCTGTTTGTATTTTTTTATACCTGCTGCTGATGTTGCTAATGCTGCTGGTAACTTCTAATTTTTTTATCCTGCGTGTTCCCACACCTGCTGTTGAATGGTGTATTTATTTGCTGGTGTTTGCAACAGGTGCAGTACGTGCATACAGCAGTCCTGCATTTAATGCATTTCTTGCACAATTAGTAAAACAGGAAGATTTGGTTCGTGCAGCTTCAATCAACAGTATGGCGTGGTTAATTGCCGCAGTAGCAGGACCTGCCATTGGAGGATTATTATTAGGTTATACTAACATCACCATTGCATTCATCATTGTTAGCAGTCTTGTTTTCATCTCATTACTGATGATGCAAAACGTAGGACAAAAACCTATTACCTACGACCCCGGCAAAACAAAAACATGGGACAGCGTAAAAGAAGGTTTGCAATTTGTAATGCAGCAAAAGGCATTACTTGGTTCAATGACGCTTGATATGTTTGCCGTTCTTTTTGGCGGTGCTGTTGCATTATTACCGGTGTTTGCAAAAGATATTTTGCATATTGGTCCGCAGGGTTTGGGCTGGCTCATGTCAGCAACTTATCTTGGAAATTTTGTTGCCATCGCATTTCTTACCTGGAAACCGATGAAGCGTGCACAAGGTAAAAAATTATTTTATGTAGTAGCTGGCTTTGGTATCTGCATCATTGTATTTGCATTGTCAAAAAGTTTTATGCTCAGTTTTGCAGCACTCTTCATCAGTGGTTTATTTGATGGAGTTAGTGTCATCATTCGTGGTACAGTGCTGCAATTGTTTGTTCCCAATGAAATGCGTGGCCGTGTAAGCAGTGTAAGTTCTATCTTCATCAATAGCAGTAATGAGCT
>JBKCJY010000161.1:0-7638 GCA_046301455.1 Chitinophagaceae bacterium
TAAAGTGGCTTTGCTGGAGGCAGGCGCTATGTACAATCCGCAACTCAACGTAACGCAATTAAAAAATCCGTGGGAGAGCAAACGCAGAGGTGCAAGCACCAAGTTTCGTCCCTTTGGAGATTTTGATGGATGCTACTGGGGTTGGTCTGTTGATGGTGAGCCGTATACAAAAACAGATGGTACAGATTGGATGTGGTGGCGTGCAAGAATGCTGGGCGGACGTACCAATCACTGGGGAAGAATTTCTTTACGCTTTGGTCCGAAAGATTTCAAACGAAAAAGCATTGATGGCTTAGGTGATGACTGGCCAATTGGTTATGAAGACATCAAGCCTTACTATGATGCTATCGATAAACTCATCGGCATCTTTGGCACCAATGAAGGCTTGGAAAACGACCCCGATGGATTTTTTTTGCCACCACCCAAACCACGACTTCATGAACTCATGATTAAAAAGAGTGCAGCAGTAACAGGTGTAAACGTAATCCCATCACGCCTTTCTATTCTCACGAAAAAAATTGAAAGCACTACTGACAGAGGTGTTTGTTTTTATTGCGGTCAATGCAATCGAAACTGCAGTATGGCCAAAGCTGATTTTTCAAGTACCAACGTATTAATTTACCCTGCACTCAAAACAGGAAATGTAGATGTCATTGCCAATGCCATGGCTCGTGAAGTATTGACTGATAAAGAAGGGAAAGCAACGGGAGTACGTTTTATTAATAAAGAAGAAAATCAGGAGTATCAGGTAAAAGGTAAAGTAGTGATATTGGCAGCGAGTGCATGTGAAAGTGCAAGATTGTTGTTGAATTCAAAATCACCACGTCATCCAAACGGATTGGCAAACAGCAGCAATGTAGTTGGAAAATATTTACACGATAGTACAGGCGCAGCAATGGGTGGTGTATTGCCGCAATTATTTGGCAGAAAAAAATACAATGAAGATGGAGTGGGTGGAGCACATATTTATAGCCCTTGGTGGTTGGATAATAAAAAGCTTGATTTTCCAAGAGGTTATCATATAGAATATTGGGGCGGCATGGGACAACCTGCTTATGGTTTTGGCTGGGATGTTCAAACTTACAATGGTAAATATGCTGTAGCAGGAAAACAGAAAGAAGCTGGCGGTTATGGTGCATCGCTCAAAGAAGATTATCGTTATTTCTATGGTGCAGGAGTAGGTATGGCGGGCAGAGGTGAAATGATTGCAACGGAAAACAATTATTGCGAAATAGACCCGCATGTGGTAGATAAATACGGCATTCCTGTGTTGCGTTTTAATGTGAAGTTCAGCGATTACGAAATCAAACAGGCCAAACACATGAAAGAGACCTTTCGTGAAATCATGCACAATATGGGCGCTGTGATTACATGGGGAAATGATGATGATGAAAAAAATATGTACGGCTTAAACAAGCCCGGCGAAATTATTCATGAAGCCGGTACTGTGCGTATGGGCAACAATCCTAAAACAAGTGCATTAAATAAATTCAACCAGGCACATGATTGTAAAAATTTATTTGTGGTTGATGGAGGTGCATTTGTGAGTCAGGCAGATAAAAATATTACATGGACGATTTTAGCATTGAGCATGAGGGCGAGTGAGTACATCGTGGACCAACTCAAGAAAAATAATTTATAACCTCAGCGGCCTTTGCGCCTCTGCGTGAAATTGTATTTAAATGAAAAGAAGAGATTCCATCAAAGCCATCATTGTTGGTACTGTTGCATCATCCGCAATCATTGATGCATGCACTACAGCAGATGAAAAAACAAAAGTTGCTGAGCAACCTGCATCAGGCGGCATTGACCGTATGAAAGAAGAAGCGGAATATGAAAAGAAACTGGAGGCAGAAACGTTTTTTAACACACATGAAATGGCAACGATAACAATATTAGCTGATATTATCATTCCCAAAGATGAAGTGAGCGGTAGTGCCAGTGAAGCAGGCGTACCCGCCTTTATTGAGTTTATCGTAAAAGATATGCCCCAACATCAAACACCTATTCGAGGCGGTTTGAAATGGCTTGACCTGGAATGTTTTGAACGTTATCAAAAAGCATTTAAAGATTGTGATAGTAAACAACAATCAGAAATGATTGATGCCATTGCCTATCCTGAAAAAGCAAAACCTGAAATGAAACAAGGTGTAGCCTTTTTCAATTTAATGCGCAACTTAACAGCCACCGGTTTTTATACATCAGAAATGGGCGTGAAAGATATTGGCTATGTAGGCAACCGTCCTAATCAGTGGAATGGCGTACCAGATGATGTATTAAAGCAATACAAACTTGCATATTCTGAAAAAGAGTTAAAAGAATGTATTTGATTGATTTTATTTTTTGAAAATAAGTTCTATGAGCAAACTCAACAGAAGAAGGTTTATTCGTGATGCAGCAATGGCCTCAGCAGGCGTCTTCATCATCCCACGTCATGTACTCGGCCATGGTTTTGTTGCTCCGAGCGATAAGCTCAATATAGCAGGTATTGGAGCCGGAGGTAAAGGCTATAGCGATTTAATGGAATTTGCAAAAAGCCCGCATGTAAATATTGTTGCGTTTTGTGACGTAGATGACGCTCAGGCAAAAAAAGCAAGAGAACTTTTTCCTAAAGCAAATTTTTATTTTGACTACCGGGTGATGCTTGAAAAAGAAAAAAACAATATTGATGCCATTTCAGTTTCCACACCAGACCATACGCATGCCATTGCCACACTCGCAGCCATGCAACTTGGTAAACATGTATATGTTCAAAAACCATTAACGCATGATATTTATGAAGCACGAATGCTTACTGAAGCTGCCCAACGTTACAAAGTAGTAACACAAATGGGCAACCAGGGTGGAAGCGGTGAAGGCGTGCGTTTAATGCAGGAATGGTACAATGCAGGATTAATTGGAAATGTATCACAAGTCTATGCGTGGACTAACAGACCTGTTTGGCCCCAGGGAATTGCAAGGCCGGGTGGCACACATCAAATTCCCTCAACACTAAAATGGGATTTATGGTTAGGCCCTGCAAAAGAAATAGACTACAATCCCAAGTATCATCCATTTAACTGGCGTGGCTGGTGGGATTTTGGAACAGGTGCATTAGGCGATATGGCTTGTCATATTATGGATCCCGTGTATCGTATTCTACCTATTCTTTATCCAACAGAGGTTGAGTGCAGCATTCCCAATAATTTTATTGATGCATGGACAGAGGCTGGATATATTGATAGCTGCCCACCTGCATCTATTATCCATCTCACCTATCCCACAAATGATGGAAAAGAAAAAATAAAAGTTACCTGGATGGATGGTGGCTTACTTCCCAAACGACCAGATGAATTATTACCCGAAGAGCCAATGGGCAGCTGGGATGGTGGTGTAATTTTTGAAGGAACCAAGGGAAAGATGATGTGTGGTTGTTATGCAGAAAATCCAATACTGTTACCCACAAAAAGAATGAAAGAAGATCGTTTGCCTGCACAAACAATTAAACGTGTGCCCGAAGGTCATTATTTACAATGGGTGAATGCATGCATTGCGGGTTATGGAAAAAAAGAATTGAGTTCGCCATTTGAGTATGCAGGTCCGTTTACGGAAAGTATATTGATGGGTAATTTAGCTATAAGAAGCTGGATGATTAAAAATCCAAACTTAAAAGGCTGGGATGATAAATATCTCGGCCGAAAAAAATTATTGTGGGATGCAAAGAATATGAAGATTACAAATTTTGATGAAGCGAATCAGTTTGTGAAAAGAGAGTACAGGACAGGATGGTGAGATGATACATTGATTGACAATTATCAAATACTTTCATAAAAACAGTTTTTACATTTATCTCCAAGATTTTAATTATATGAACAGAAAACTCAGAATGGCCATGATTGGCGGCGGTAAAGATGCTTTCATAGGTGCAGTGCATCGTTTGGCAATGAATATGGATGGACAGGTGGAACTGGTTGCAGGTGCACTCAGTGTAAATGCAGAAGTAGCAATTGACTCGGGTAAATCATTGTTTTTAGATGAGGAACGCATTTACACGGATTATAAACTGATGCTTGAAAAAGAAGCAGCTATGCCCGCTGATAAACGCATTGATTTCATCACCATCGTTACGCCCAACTTTGTACATTTTGAACCTGCAATGATGGCCTTGGAAAAAGGGTTTCATGTGGTGATTGAAAAACCCATCACATTTACTTTAGAGCAAGCCAAACAACTCAAAGCTAAAGTGGAAGAAACAGGCTTATGTTTACTGCTTTGTCATACCTATAATGGTTATCCTATGGTAAAACAAGCCAAACAATTTTTAAAGAGCGGCGCATTGGGTAAAATCAGGAAAGTATATGTTGAGTATCCGCAGGGATGGTTGAGTACTTTTCTGGAAGGTACCGGTCAGGCACAGGCGAGCTGGCGCACAGACCCTAAGAAAAGCGGTAAAGCAGGAAGCATGGGAGATATCGGTACACATGCATTTAATTTAGCAGAGTATGTTACAGGTTTGCAGGTAACGCATATTTGTTCCGATATTAATATTATAGTTGAAGGCAGAATGCTGGATGATGATGGTGCTGCATTTTTAAAATTTAATAATGGTGCAACAGGTGTGTTGATGGCGACTCAAATTGCAGCGGGTGAAGAAAACAATGTAAAGATTCGGGTGTATGGTGAAAAAGGCGGTATTGAATGGAAACATGAAGACAATAATACATTGCTTGTAAAATGGCTCGATAAACCAACTGAAATTTACAGAACAGGTGGTGGCTATAACAGTTCTTTTGCAGCACATAATACAAGAACACCTAGCGGCCATCCGGAAGGGTTTTTAGAAGCATTCGCCAACTTATACCGCAACTTTATGCTTACTGTGCGTGCAAAAATGAATGGTGAGCAACCTAAAGAAGAATGGTTAGATTTTCCAGGTGTAAATGAAGGTGTACGTGGAATGGCGTTTGTTGATAATGTGATTGAGAGTGGGAAGAGTGAAATGAAATGGAAAGAATTTGTTGTATAATTCATAATTGATATTTGACAAATGAAAACGATCAAAGGACCTGCCATATTCCTAGCCCAATTCATGGGTGATCATCCACCCTTTAATAACTTGGAATCTGTTTGTGAATGGGCTGCATCTTTAGGTTTCAAAGCGATACAAATTCCTACTTGGGATAAACGTTTGATTGATTTGAAACTGGCAGCAGAAAGTAAAACTTATGCTGATGAACTGAAAGGGAAGATCAACAGTTATGGACTAGAGATATCAGAACTAAGTACGCATTTACAGGGACAATTGGTAGCTGTTCATCCTGCCTATGATAACATGTTTGATGTTTTTGCAGCTGATGAAGTAAAGAACAAACCCAAAGCAAGACAGCAATGGGCGGTACAGCAAGTAATGTATGGTGCCAAAGCTTCACAAAATTTAGGATTAACTGCACATGCTACTTTCAGCGGTGCGTTGTTGTGGCATACGTTTCATCCATGGCCGCAAAGGCCTGATGGTTTAGTTGATGAAGGCTTTAAAGAACTGGCCAAACGCTGGTTGCCAATCCTCAACTACTTTGATGAATGTGGTGTAAACGTATGTTATGAAATTCATCCAGGTGAAGATTTGTTTGATGGTGTTACTTATGAAATGTTTTTAGAAAAAGTAAACAACCATCCACGTGCCTGTTTGTTATACGATCCATCACATTTTGTATTGCAGCAATTAGATTATATTCAGTACATCGATTTTTACCATGAACGCATCAAAGCTTTTCATGTAAAAGATTCTGAGTTTAATGCCACAGGTAAGCAGGGAACATTTGGTGGTTATCAAAGCTGGTTAAACCGAGCTGGGCGGTATCGATCGCCTGGTGATGGACAAGTAGATTTTAAAACCATCTTCAGTAAATTGACTCAATATGGTTATGATGGTTGGGCGGTAATGGAATGGGAATGCTGCATTAAACATCCTGAAGATGGTGCAAGAGAAGGTGCGGAGTTTATCAAAAACCACATCATACGTGTAACAGATAAACTATTTGATGATTTTGCAGGAGGCGGAAGCGATGTTGCAACTAACAGAAAGATTCTGGGTTTGGATTAAGTAAGAGTTACAATTCCTAATTTTAATTTCTAATCAATAAAAAAATGAAAAAGATAATTATCACATCAGCAATTGCACTTGTGTTGATTGCATGCGGTGGCGCTGGTACTGAAAACAAAGAAGCAAAAAAAGAAAAAACAAAAACCGAAACTACGGCAGCTCCTTCTATGAGTGATGATCCTGTGTACCAGGAAGGATTGGCTTTGGTGGCAAAGCCTGAAAACCTTTGTCTTACTTGTCATAAGGTAGATGAAAAAGTAACTGGCCCTTCTTACCGTGATGTGGCCAATAAATATGAAAACACGCCGGAGAATGTAAAGATGCTGGCAGAAAAGGTAGTGAAAGGTGGAAGTGGTGTTTGGGGTGATGTAGCTATGGTGCCTGCGCCGGGATTGAAAATTGAAGATGCAGAAAAAATGGTGAAGTATATTTTATTACTCAGAAATAAATAATCATTTACAATAAACGAACAATTATGTTACGTACAATGCTTTTGCTTGCCGCTGCGGGAATCATCATTGCCTGCAACAATGAAGGTGAAAAAACAACAACATCCGATACAACTGCCATGAAAGAAGAAACTCCTTTACTTACTGAAACTGAAATGGCTGAAGGCTGGGTTTCATTGTTTGATGGCAAAACCACAAAAGGCTGGCATAAGTATGGTGGCTTTCCCGTGGGCAGTGCATGGAAAATAACTGATGGTGCATTAATGCTTGATTCAACAAATAAGAAAGATGGAAAAATAGTTGAAGGCGGTTATATTCTTACAGATGAGGAATTTGAAAACTTTCATTTAAAAATTGAATGGAAGATTGCACCCGGTGGCAACAGCGGTATTCTTTATTTAACCAATGAAGACACAGTAAAGTTTAAGAACCCTTATGAATCAGCTCCTGAAATGCAGGTGTTGGATAATGATGCACATCCTGATGCAAAAATCATTAAACACCGTGCAGGTGATTTGTATGATTTAATTTCTGCAGTGCCCGAAACTGTAAAGAAAGCCGGCGAATGGAATCTTGCTGAAGTAGTAGTTAACAATGGTAAACTTGAACACTGGCTCAACGGAACCAAAGTTTTAGAAACAACGTTATGGGATGATGCATGGAACAAAATGGTAGCAGCAAGCAAGTTTAAAGAGTGGCCCGGCTTTGGTACATTTAAAAAAGGAAAAATTTGCTTACAGGACCATGAGAATACAGTTTGGCTCAGAAATATTAAGATTAAAAAACTTTGAGGTTATTTCTAAAAAAATAAGAGAGGGGCGCTGATGCCTCTCTCTTATTTTATAACAGAATGATTTATGGTGATTGAACTTTATAAAGATGTTTTATTGCTGCCATAGAAAACGGAACCATGAAACGAGCGTGGCAAAAACGACGCCATGAAATATATCAGCTCGTAACAAAATCATTTCTTAAACATCAGTTCTTTCACCTTTTCTTTATCTTCCTTTTCATTCTTTAAGTTAAACATGGTGCCAAACACATGGTCCCATAAAGTGCTGCTCACACCAAAACCCTGGTCTTCATTTTTGTAATGATGTAAATGGT
>JBKCJY010000162.1:0-9483 GCA_046301455.1 Chitinophagaceae bacterium
CATAATCTTTTAAAATGGCAGCATACGTAATATCCTGAATGATGTCATTGCTTTCAGGAACATTTACATTCTCACCTGTTATATTGCTTGCCTCCATTCCCATATCAAAAGGAATGCGTGCACTTGCCAATACATCACCCAACTCTGTTGCATCAATAATTTGTTTGGCAAGAATGGTGATTTGCTTTTTTGTTTTTGCATCTACAAACACCGCACCTGTAACAGTATTACCATTTACAATTGCTTTTTTAAATTGATATTGATAGTAAACTTTAAGTGTTGGTAATGCAGCAGCAAATGTTTTCATAATGCTGTCGCCCACATGTGGTTCAAACAAAGTATTGCTTACCCAGCCGGTTGTAACTTTATTTGGACCACCATAAACTTTATACAATTGCTCACGAAACTCAGCCCAAATACCTGAAGGCATATTGTGATTACCATCAAAAGCTGCCACACCTGCTGCACTAAACATACCGCCCAGCCATGTGGTCGGTTCTGCAATGATGGTGTTCACGCCCATGCGTGCACTTTGTATGCCTGCTGCACTGCCACCCACGCCACCGCCTATCACCAACACATCTGTACGCAACACTGTTTGCGCATGTGCAGATGCAGTAATGAAAAGCAGCAGCAGGGTTTGTTTTAAAAGCATGCAGTTGTTATTTGTTTAGTTCAGGTGTAGGTTTCATACTTAGCAACCACTTCTTAAATCAACAGGAGACTTATTTCAATTCAATAATTTCATTTCTTTAATCCTTCCAGTGTTTTCCAAACCTGGTATAAACTTCTTGGTATATGAAAACATCCTTTCCACTTACCGCCTTTCAAATCAAGTAACACTTCGCCTCTCCTGTTTAAATAACCAAACCATTCGTCGTACGATGGATCTTTAAAATGCTTCCATGTATAATCATGTATTTTTAAAAACCAGTTGGCGCAACGTTCATCACCCGTTAATGCATAACCTTTTGCCAATGCCACCAATGCTTCCACATGCACCCACCAGAGCTTTTGATCCCATTCCAGTTGTTGTGTAGGATGGCCCTGTACATCCATAAAATAAAAGATGCCGCCATATTCTTTATCCCATCCGTATTCAATGGTATCAAGCATTATTTTACATGCTTTGTGTATGAGCAGTTCATCATTCATGCGCTTGCCCAAATCCATAATAAACCACATGGCTTCTATTGCATGACCGGGATTCAACACTCTTCCTTCAAAACAATCGGCAAATGTTCCATCTGCATTTACATTCTCCAGTATCATTCCTAAGTTTGGTTGATAAAACACATCCATCACTTCATGCACCACTTCAGGAATAAAACTGTTTACACGTTCTGCACCAATAATATGCTCCAGCTCCAGTGAGAGATTGCACAAAATCATGGGCAAAGAAAAATTCTTGAGTGAGCGTGTGCCCGGAACTGCTTTGTTGTAAATGCCTTTCCAGTTGTGGCGTCGTTTTAAAATATTCTCAAACGTATCAACTGCAATTTGTTTATAGCGTTCATTGGGTATGGCTTTATGTAATGATGCAAAAGCCATTGTTGCAAAACAATCACTGAAAATATTATATGGTTGAACCAAAGGCTTGCCATCTGCTGTTAAAGAAAAGTACCAGTTGCCTTCATTATCTCTTCCATGTTTTTCCATGAAAGCGGCACCATGAATTGCCATATCCAGCCATTCTTGTCTTTGTTCTACATGATTATACATGTAAGAGAAGCACCAAACTTCACGCCCTTGCAGCCACATGAATTTATCAGTATCATACACTCTTCCATAACGGTCCAAACAGGTGAAGTAACCACCGTTGGCTTCATCTTTACTGTGTTTGAACCAAAAGGGAAGAATGTGGTTTACCAGCTCATCATGATATAAATTTGCCAGCGAAGCAAGCGTGCCGTTATTGAGCAAGCCAGACGTTTTAGTTTCTACGGAAGAAGCTTCCATTAGCAGTTAAATTAATAAGAAATTGAAAGTTATTTATAATTATTAGTAATTTCAAAATTCTTTTTAATATTTTTTATTTAGTGGCGCCCTTTTTGCTACTCTTTTTAAGAAAACCTATTTGCAAAGCAGTTGAAATTAATAACTTAGCCCCATGAGCACTATGCACACCCTTATTGAAGTTTTTAATGAAGATTCTCCCGGTAGCGGTGTGGCGTTTAAAAACAAGGCGCTAAAAAAGGAGATTATTAATAAACTGGATGCAAGCGGCGATCTTACGATTGCCGACCTGGCACGAGAGCTCAACATCAGCACACCAAAAATTACCAGTTTGGTGAATGAACTCATACAGGATGGGTTATTGCAGGACCTCGGCAAGATTGACAGCACCGGTGGCCGCCGTGCCAGCATTTACGGGTTGGTGAGTAATGCCTGCTATTTTATTGGGGTTGATGTAAAACGCTACTACATTAATATAGGTCTGCTTGATTTTAAAAAACACCTCGTATCAGTTGAAGAAAAAATTCCTTACCCGCTGGAAAATACACAGCAATCACTCACAGCACTCATAGATGCTATCCGCAATTTTATTATTGAGCAGGGCATACCAAAGGATAAAATATTGGGTATTGGTATCAACCTCAGCGGTCGTGTAAATAACAATACCGGTTACAGTTACAGCTATTTTCATTTTCATGAAGAGCCCTTGGCAGAAACCATCCAAAACGAACTCGGCATTAAAACTTTTTTGGAAAACGATTCTAATGCCATGGCTTATGGTGAGCTGGCACACGGGGTGGTGAGCAATGAAAAAAATGTACTCTTTATCAACTTGGATTATGGAACGGGGAGCGGCATTATTGTAGAAGGTAAAGTGTATTATGGCAAGAGCGGGTTTAGTGGTGAATTTGGGCACATCCCTTTTTATGATAATGAGATCATTTGTGCCTGCGGTAAAAAAGGTTGTTTGGAAACAGAAGTGAGCGGACAGGCATTGTTGCGAAAAGTAAAAGAGAAAATTGCAACAGGTGCTGCTACCATTTTACTCAAGAAAAATGGCGATAGTGGAGAATTGAAACTTGAAGATTTAATTGAAGCAGCCAAACAGGAAGATATGCTGCTGATTGAACTGCTGGCAGAAATGGGCGAACAGCTTGGCCGTGCACTGGCAGTACTCATCAATCTCTTTAATCCCGAACTGGTGATACTTGGTGGCACATTAGCTGAAACGGGTGATTACTTACGCCTGCCCGTACGCAGCGCCTTGAATAAATATTCACTTTCTCTTGTAAACAATGATACACAGGTGAAGCTTTCCAAGCTGGGTGAAAAAGCAGGTGTTATGGGCGGATGTTTAATAGCAAGAAATAAAGTATTGGGAAAGATGCAATAGTAGTTTAGCAGTTACTGCTTTATTGAAACCTAATCTTGTCGCAGCTTTTTTACAGTTTTAATGCTATCCTCATACTATCTCCAAGTGTTCACCATTCTTAGTGTGCCTATGCATTATTACACATCCTGTTCATCTGCTTATACTAATTTAATGATTTACTGTTTTTAAGTTTTGTCTTTTTTTGTTAGAGGTTAAGATTACTACCCAGATTCTTATAGAAGTAATTCAAGAAACGTTTTACAAAGACTCTTTTCAAAGCAGCCTGCAGTGGTTCAATTTTAAGGCTATTGCATTCAAAAAAATTACAGTAAATTAACATTGGTTAAAAAATTTGAGAAATTTTTGGACTAAATTTGAAAGAATTAAAATATCAGAATAACAACTTCTTTTTTCTGCTTTACTCCCCAAAATATCAAACACCTAAATTGATGCCTGCTCTCCTCAAGGAGATCCGGTATCTCTTTACTCATGACCTGATCCCGAATAAAGACATCCAGGAAAAACCGGAAGTAATTCTTTATTTAAAAGCAAACCGTCTTCATGAGCTCATTTTGATACTCGCTTTTTTTGTTTCCTTTATTTATGTAGTCATAACTGCTTTTCAAGGCAAATATGAGGAGGCTTTAATCCAGACTGTACCGATGCCACTAACATTGTTCTGCTACTTTTTATACAGAAAAGGGTATGTTTTTTTATCTAAAGTCATTAACATTAATGTTATTGCAGCGGTCATTGCTGTTTTAAGCTTAAAAACGTCACCTGTAACAGGTATAATGGCTTTTTTTATACCTATTTTCTCTGGTACACAAATTATCTTTCAGGGCCGGGAAAGAAAGTATGCTTACTTTTTCAATGCCACAACTTTTGTGTTGATGCTCATTGTTTTATTGGCCGATGCAGCTATGCGTAAGGATGTTTTATCAATTCCAAATGATTACAGGTTAGAGTGGTTATTGAATTACTCCGGCGCTGTTATTGTTACTGTTATTCAAATTGTTTTTTTGATTAAGATTACCAACCGGCTTCAATCCGAATTAATTCTCAACGAAACCCAGCGTAAACAATTGGAGCAGCAGGTTTTGGAACAGACCGTCAATCAGCAGAAGCTTATTACCGAGATCACTCTTCAGGCACAGGAGAAAGAAAAAAGTGAGCTGGGCATAGAGCTACATGATAACATCAATCAGATTCTGGCTGCTGCCAAGATGTATCTGGATCTACACATTGCCAAACAGCCTTCTTCGGATAATAGCATTCAAAGGAGTCATGATCATGTGGAGCGTGCGTTGCATGAGATCAGAAAACTTTCACATTCACTGGTAACTCCTTCTCTGGGAGCGGAGCGAGATCTGTTTGAAGCTATTAAGGATCTGGTGTGCGATCAAACTACGGGAAGTAACATTGAGGTGCACTTTCACAATCAACTTGACCCCGAACTTATCATATCTGAAACACGAAAAGTTGTATGTTACCGTGTGGTACAGGAGCAAATGACCAATATTCTCAAATATGCACAAGCTTCGAGCATCCATATTACATTAGGCTCTGCAAATAACTTTTTGCATTTAACCATAGAAGATAACGGCAAGGGTTTTGACCCGAATTTTAAAACAAAAGGGATCGGTCTTAAAAACATCAAAAGCAGAGTAGAGTTATACTCGGGAGATATGAAAATTATTTCTCAACCCGGCAAAGGATGTCTATTAAAAATCACTATCCCAAACAAATAAAGAAATCGAAATGAAGAAAACGATTTTTATTGTAGAAGATCATGAGCTAATGCGAGACCTCTGGAACACGATTTACGCCGCAAAAGGTGATCTGGAAGTAGTGGGCGGAAGCGGCGAGGCAGAAGAGGCGATGAATCTAATCGAAAAGCTCCAGCCTGATATTATTTCGCTTGATATTAATTTAGGAATGGTCACAGGATTTGAACTGGTGCCAAGGATACAAAAATGTTCCCCGCACTCCAAGATCGTTGTACTGTCAATGCATGTTCAACAGAATTTTTTGAAGGAAATGGTGCACTTGGGAGTTCATGGCTATGTTACCAAAAGCTCATCACATTTTGAAGTGTTCAAAGCAATTGATGAAGTACTGGCCGGCAGAACCTATGTTTGTTCTGAGATGCAATCCTGATCTTTTTTCAATACTCAAAATTCAACGGCCTTATGTATAGTTTGGATGAAACCATATGTCAATAATTTTTCTTTTACTATAAATCTAACTGAATTGGGTTTTTATCCATATTCATGTTGTTCCCATCAATGATCAAAGTGTTTTTAGCCGTTACTCCTTATCGTTAAACGGTGCCGGCGGTGCTTCACAAATAAAAGAGATTAAAACACCACAAAAGTTGGAGTATCAGCTACCGGTTTTGCCAAAATTGAATTGATGCAGGCTTTTTTCAAATTTGAGATTTTTTTATAACCTATTTTGGAGCTTGGCCTTAGGGTTATCAACAATAGATTTGAATCACTTTCCTAAATTATAAGGGTATGCTGTTTTAAGTTAAAGTTCATGCAATTGTATAAACTGAAAAAGTGAAACAGGATTTTTGAGCTTAAGTTTCTGCATTAGATTTTTACGATGAGTTTCTACGGTATAAATACTCAGATGTAAGGAGTTGCTAATCATTTGGTTTGTATATTGTTTTTTTATCAGCATCAGCACTTCCCATTCACGCCGTGTCAGCTTGTATTTTTCGTGACAATAATTAAACTTTTCTTCATCCGTTTCAGGAGCATTATTCAAATGCTCAAATGCGGTCTCATTGTTCATAACCTTATTAATAGCAGCTTTAAGTTCTTCTTTGCTGGTATTTTTTAAAAGATATCCTCGTGCTCCTCTTTGTTTGCATTCAAGCATGGTAAATTGGTCTGAATAAGTAGACAGCATGATTGTTTTTAGATCAAGATTTTGCTTAGCAAGTTGGTTGAGTATAGATAGCCCATCGGGTTCACCCATCTTTAAATCAAGTAATAAAACGTCAGCTTTTATACGTTCAATCTCATTTAATAAGTACGCTCCTCTATGATAGATGGCAGTTATATATACATCAGGATCGTTCTCAAAAAGAGCACGAAGTCCTTCTGTAAAAAGCTGATGATCATCCGCAAGAACAATACGTATCATATTCTTTACTTTTTATACTCAAAACTTAAAATAAAGGTTGTATTCCCCGGGCAGCTGTCTATATGTAAAGTACCGTTCAACTGCTGAACACGTTTCCTGATGTTTTTCATGCCCATTCCTTCTTCTTTTCCCTTTTCTAACCCCCTCCCGTTATCTTCAACAAGCAACTCAAATCGGTATTCATGAAAAGAAAATTGTACCACTGCTTCTGAAGCTCCGGAATGTTTAAGAATATTTGTTACAAGCTCTATAATGATTTTGTACAATGGAATTTCAAATTCAGGAGTTATACTTTCCGGTATGCCGGACTGTATAAATTCAAAATGAATAGATTGTTCTTTATTTAAACGTTGCAGGTATGCTTCAATTACATGAGAGAGATCGTGATGGTGTAACTCTGATGGACGCAGATTATGTGCGATGGTACGACTGCTACCTGATAACTCATCTATTACACCCGTAATTTCCTTTTTTTGATTGTCAGGGGCCTGCAAGCCCAATACTTTAAATTTAAGTGCTGCCAACTTTGCCCCCATAAGATCATGAAGGTCTTCCGCAATTCTTGCCTGTTCCTCATACTGCGTCTGAAGCAGATCTTTTATACTTGATAATTTTAAATCTGCCAGCTCTTTGCTCAGTGATCCGTTTTTTTGTTTAACCAGCTGGTATTTATATAAGATACCGATTGATATGAGTACAATTTCAATTACAAAGCTCCATTGCAACAGGTTTGGCGTGTCTGTATTTTTATTAATGATTCCGAGTTCCAGAAAGATGGCTGATGTAGCTGAATACAAGAGCAGAAAAACAGCTGAAAGATAGAATGCGGCGGGCTTATATCCCTGGAGTATTTTTTCAACGCTGCAAGCAATGATTAAAATCATCCCGCCAAGCTGCTGCAAAAGGAAAACAGTAAAATGTATTTGTTTAAGTTCAGTTGCAGCGGGGTTGCGGTAGATAAACCAGGTAAGAGGGGCAAATAAAAAAATAAAATACTTACTAATTTCAACGGCATAGTAAAACCGGCTGTTGCCCACACGTTGATTACAAAACAGCTGCATTACATACATCATCATTCCAAGTGTAAGAGAACTGGCAATATATCTTGAGATGCTTGCATAAAAAGGATGATTTGGATAAAACCATTGAAAATCGAGCCCTTCATAAACCAATAAAAGATTAACAACAAGCACTATATAAACTGCATACCAGAAATTCAACTGGTCCCTGAATATAACCAGCATAATTATACTTACAATAAAAGCCATCAGAAAAATTCCGCAAAACAATCCCAGGAAAACAGATCCCCTGGTTTCTTTTTGCTTTATAATTTCCTGCGGAAGAACCCTGATCTTTAGATTCAGATTTTCGTTTTTCTTATTACAGTATAAATAACAAGTAACAGTATCTCCTGCTGCAATTGAAAGGGGGTAGGTAAAACAAGTGGCAGCGTACGGTCGTAAAGAAAAGGAATAATGGTCGCCTGTTTTACCCCGGCTTATAAGCTCATTTTTATTCAGAATAAACAACTCGGCTTCATTAAGTCCTCTGTTGCTCAACTCTATAAAAAAAATATTACTCTTTGTTTTACCCCCTTTAACCCGAAATCGGAACCAATATCCATACTGGCTAATGCCTTTGTTGAATGTGTATGGCTTTTTGTTCATCCTCCATGCAGATGACTTTATTTCTGGAACCTGTTCAGGAGTGAGCCCTGTGCGATCTTCTATATATGAAAGCGAGCCACTGATATTCCAATCATTTTTCGCAGAAAGCTTATCTGTTTCAATTAGGGGTTGCGCTACCAGCGGCAACTTTAAAAAAGCAACAGCTACCAGAAATAGTAAATAAGCAAATAAGCGCATGCTTAAAATTACAGCGTAAGATTGGTACCATTGCTATACCGGTAAAAAATACAAACCTCTTGGTAGTATATACACCGGCGTACTTCAATAGTTACAATATTGTTATTTCATAATATAAAATACATACTTAAGTACTATGCTGTTTTTTAAAATTGCCTTCTTCCTATCAACTTCACAGTAAATACAAAGTAGTTGGTATGGCAGGCTTTTCATGTTTGAATATTTTCATTTAAAATTTTAAAATATGAAACAGCTTTTTATTTCAGTAGTAACACTTGTTTTTTGCAATGGCCTCTTTGCCCAAGGGAGCAGACTTATAACCAAGCAGGATGGAATCAGGTTAAGTTATGACGTGGAACTTGTAACCACTGTAGATGGCGCTTGTTCCAAAGATTTAAAATTTGTCCCCGGCGATAAATATAAAATCACAGTTTACCTCTCCAATGAGTCAGGGAAAAAATTAACCTATACGGGCGGGTATGTTCCAATGGTTTCTTTTACTGCTCCCGATAATGGATGCTGGCCTGTAAAGCAGAATATCAATGTAAACATTCCTTTAAATCCCGGGGATATAAAACAGTCTTCTGATTATTTTATCATTCAACAAGGTGCACCAACAGGCTCCATCAAAGTGTTTGAATATTTACTTAGGGGCTATAAATTCTGATTCAATCCATAAAAATTCTACCAATGAAATTGCAAACGTTTTTGCTGCAATTGCTTTTTTGCTTATTGCTGCTATTTTGCTCCATTGCATCAACGCAGGCCCAAACCAAGAAAGAAACGCAGGAATGGATACTTCAGAAACTCAACCTTGCAGCTGCTGAACAGATTTTTCTGAGCTGGGGTTCTGATAATGATAATCACACTTTTTTCTGGCACCGGAAAAGAAATACTAAAAACTTTCAGATCCTTAATGACACGTTACTGTTGGAAATAGAAAATAAATATGATAATTACGAATTACAATATGCTGATGATGCAGGCCTTCGCAAATTATACAACTGTACCTGCGGCATATGTGAACAAATGCGAAAAGATAAAAATCTAAAATCTTATGCCGTAATTCCTTTAGCAGATATTGACACAGTCTATCAAATGACAGAAGTAAATGGTGAACTAGGTGGTAAATGG
>JBKCJY010000163.1:0-3651 GCA_046301455.1 Chitinophagaceae bacterium
AAATCACTCAAACAAAACAACAGCATCGTTACAGGCTCTCCCGCCTACGATTATACAAGTATGCTCCGCAGCCAGGCTGTTTTCCGCACCTTGCCTGATATGGAAAAACGAATTGCAGAGCTGGAGCAACTCATCAAGCAATTCATGGCGGAAAAAGAAAGCATTTAAGATTTTTGCCAAGGGGTTTTAGCCACAGATTTTACACATGTTTTAAGAAATTCATTCGGGCGGGAATATGCACATATGAATACAAAGGCATTTTTGGGAACCCACTTTTGTTTTTATGGCAGCGATTTTGCGTCGCACACTACATAGTTCCATTTCCATAGCAGCAGTGGTTTGAGATTACTAAATGTGCAACTAATTTTCAAGATTACTTAGGCCTATTTTAATTACTCGCTGTAAAAAAACATGGATTTGGGGCAGCAGTTATTTCCGCCCAAACTTGGGCGGAGGGGGTTAGAAAGGGCTTTGGGGGCTGTTTATCCCTTTTTTACTACTTTCGCAGCCATGGAAAAAGGAAACGGAAACGGCTCAAGCAACCAGCATACACTGGCTGAACCTATTTCAATAGACGGCGTAGGCATTCATACAGGCCAATCAGTTACAATGAACCTTGAACCAGCCGAACCCGGCACAGGCATTGTCTTTCAGAGGGTTGACCTTCCCGGCCAGCCCACAGTTAAAGCAGATGTAGACTTTGTAACAGAAACCAACCGCAGTACCACCCTTTCAAATAACGGGGCATCTATAAGCACTATTGAGCATTTAGTGGCAGCGCTTGCCGGCTGTGAAATTGATAATGTAATGGTGAAGATTGATGGCCCAGAAGTTCCCATACTTGATGGCAGCTCCAAACCTTTTGTTGATGCACTATTAAAGGCAGGCCGAAAAACGCAAAATGCGATCAAAACCTGGTACACTATAGACCACAACATCTTCTTTACTGATGATGAAAAGAAAGTGGAAATGGTGGCCATGCCAGCAAATGAATACCGCATCAACACATTGATTGATTTTAATTCTCCTGTGCTTGGCACTCAACATGCACAACTCAGAGATATTAGCGACTTTAATGAAAAGATTGCGCCCTGCAGAACTTTTTCATTCTTTCATGAACTGGAGTTTCTTTTAAAAAACAATCTCATTAAAGGCGGTGATTTAAACAATGCAATTGTTGTTGTAGATAAAGAAGTAAGTGACGAGCAACTTGAAACACTTTCAAAATCTTTCGGCAAAGAAAAATTTGCTGTTACCAGCGAAGGTTATCTCAACAATTTAAAACTGCGTTTCCCCAATGAGCCAGCAAGACATAAACTCTTAGATCTTGTGGGAGATCTGGCATTGGTGGGTATGCCGTTTAAAGCACATATTATTGCAAACCGCCCGGGCCACGCTAGCAATGTAGCATTTGCTAAAAAAATAAAGGAACATATTAAAAAGAACCGGTTTAAAGCAAATGTGCCTGCATATTTTCCTGAAAAACCACCCATTCATGATGTGGTTGAAATTGAAAAAATTCTGCCGCACCGTTACCCGTTTTTGCTGGTTGATAAAATCATTGAATTCAGCGATACACATATTGTAGGTATTAAGAATGTTACTTATAACGAACCTTACTTCCAGGGACATTTCCCCGGTAATTATGTAATGCCCGGTGTTTTGCAAATAGAAGCACTGGCTCAATGTGGCGGTTTGCTGGCGATACCTAAAAACACCGATGACAAATACGATACCTACTTTTTAAAAGTGGATAATTGTAAATTCAAACAGAAAGTAGTTCCCGGCGATACCTTAATTTTAAAGATGGAGCTGAAAAATCCCATTCGCCGTGGTATCTGTGAAATGAGAGGAACAATTTTTGTAAGCAGCAAGATTGTGTGTGAAGCTGATCTTACTGCTCAAATTGTAAAAAGAACCAATCAATGATTAGTAAGCTGGCACATATACACCCAAATGCACAAATCGGCAACAATGTAATCATTGACCCGTTTGTAATGATTCATGATGATGTTGTGATTGGTGATGGTACTCATATCATGAGCAATGTAACCGTGTTCCCCTGCTCACGCATTGGCAAGAACTGCAAAATATTTCCAGGTGCTGTAATTGGTGCTGTGCCACAGGATTTGAAATACCGCAACGAATATACATTGGCTGAAATTGGTGATAACACTACCATTCGTGAATGTGTAACCATTCATCGTGGCACAACAGATAAGAATACCACAAAAGTTGGCAGCAACTGTTTAATCATGGCTTATGCACATGTGGCGCATGATTGCATAGTTGGTAACCATGTTATTCTTGCCAACTCAGTTCAACTGGCGGGGCATGTAACGGTTGATGACTTTGCAATTATTGGTGGGTTGAGCGCAGCACATCAGTTTACACATATTGGTGCACACACTTACATTGCCGGAATGAGTGCCATCCGCAAAGATGTACCTCCGTTTGTTAAAGCAGCACGTGAGCCGTTGAGTTATGTAGGCATCAACAATGTGGGTTTAAGCCGCCGTGGATACAGTAAAGAAAAGATTGAAGAGATATTTAAAATCTATCACATCCTTTTTGTAGAAAAACATATTGTTTCAAAAGCTGTTCAGTTAATTGAGCAAATGCTTCCCGAAACAGAAACAAGAGATGAAATTCTCAGTTTCATCCGCAAGAGTGAAATCGGAATCATTAAACGTCATTCTCAAAACAATGGTGATGAAGATATTGCTTTCTGATGCAGGTAAGCGATATAACAGGGAATGGATTTTTCGTCATCTCAATTACGAATTCAATACGGGTACCGCTTATGCCATTACAGGCAACAATGGAAGTGGTAAATCAACATTACTTCAAGTTATTGCCGGTGCCGTACAGTACAATGAAGGCACCATTGATTTTATTATTGATGGAAAAACTATTGAAACAGAACAGCATCATCAACATCTCTCCATCGCTGCACCTTATTTAGAGCTACCTGAAGAAATGACTGTGACCGAAGTACTTACCTTTCATCAATCATTCAAAACCTTTCTTCCTTCAGTTACTGTTACTTCTATCATTGATGAGCTGGGATTGAAGCATGCAGCTCACAAACAAATCCGTTATTACAGCAGCGGCATGAAGCAACGTGTAAAATTGGCACAGGCAATTTTCAGTAATGTGCCCGTGGTGTTGCTGGATGAACCCACTTCTAATTTAGATGCAGAAGGTATTGCCTTGTATCATCGTTTAATTACAAATTACTGTTTAAACCGATTGGTGATGGTGAGTAGTAATGATGAGCAGGAGTATAGTTTTTGCAAAGAGAAGTTGAGTGTGATGGATTACAAATAATTCCTTATTAAAAAAATATTAATGCGCAATCTCACTGTGTCGCTTCTTTGTATTTTTTCATTTCAAAGTTCTGCTGCACAAAATATCCGCATCAACGACTACAATACGATTGGTTGGTTTACCAATCAAGGCAATTGGAAACTCAATAATAAATGGAGTGTGCACACAGAATATCAATGGCGGAGAGAAGATGTAGTAGCAAGCTGGCAGCAAAGTTTATTGCGTGTAGGCATGAATTTTCAACTCTCACCTAAAGTGCAACTACGTGCAGGTTATGCATGGATTGAAACATTTAATTATGGCGATATTCCTATACAAGCT
>JBKCJY010000164.1:0-12077 GCA_046301455.1 Chitinophagaceae bacterium
TTCTGATTTTCCGCAGGGTGTATTAATTGGCACTGTTGAAAAAGTAATCCCTGAGCAAAGCACCAACAATTATCTCATTCATGTAAAAACCTCCACTGATTTCAGCCGTTTGCAAAATGTGTTTGTAGTGGCAAACCTGCAGCGCAATGAGCAAAAGGAACTGGAACAACGACTTCAACAAAAAAAGAAATGAGTAATCTGGTACGATATTTTTTCAGATTTGCATTACTGATACTGGCACAGGCATTTGTGCTCAATCAAATTCCGCCATTGCACCAGTATTTTACACCGTTGCTTTATTTCGTTTTTATTCTCTGGCTTCCGTTTACCATTGGCCGCAGCCAGTTGCTCATTGTTTCATTTATCACGGGTATGGCTGTTGACTTTTTTACAAAAACGCCGGGTATGCATGCCGCAGCTTGCGTGTTGATTGGTTATGTGCGGCCTTTCATCATCAATTTAATTTTGCCTCAGCAAGGAGCAGAGTTTAACTACCATGAACCAAGTGCTACCAGTCTCGGTAATGTGCAGTACATTATTTATGTTGCAGTACTCACATTACTCCATCATGGTATGCTGTTTACCATTCAAGCATTCCAGTTTGGCAATATTTTATATTTAGTTTTTAAAACATTAGGTACAACTATCATCAGTTTTATTTTAATTTTAGTCATTGAAATTATTTTCACACGCAAACAAAAATTTATCACCAATACCTGATTTACACGTTCTGAAAAACCAATAAGGCTATGGCCGTTTTCAATCAATCAAGGCAGCTTACTATACAGCTCATATTTGCTGTTATCTTCGGCATCATGCTTATACGGCTTGCTACCTTGCAATTGTTTACAAGCAAGTACGACAAGCTGGCAACAGACCAGGCCATTTTACGTAAAGTGGTTTACCCCAGCCGTGGTATTATTTTCGACCGTAAAGGCAAAGCCATTCTGGATAATAAAACGATGTATGATTTGATGGTAACTCCATCGCAACTCAAAGGTTCTAATATTGATACCATCACTTTATGCCGCATTCTTGAAATTGATACAGCAGAATTTAATAAACGCATTGTTACTTCCATTATCAAAAACACAAGAAACAGACCATCTGCATTTGAAGCATTGCTGAGTCCGGAAAAATATGCACGTATTAATGAAAGTCTGTTTCGTTTTCAACCTGCATTCTTTTTACAGGAACGACCTATTCGAGGTTATCCTTATAAAGCAGCGGCACATATTTTGGGTTATGTGGGCGAAGTGGATTCTTCTATGCTCAAGCGATCTAACTTTTTTTATCAAATGGGTGATTATGCAGGAAGAACAGGTTTGGAAAATTATTATGAGAAAATTTTGATGGGTCAGCGTGGTATTCAATACATTTTGCGTGATAATTTTAACCGGCCTATTCGTGCTTATGAAAACGGTCAGTTTGATACAGCTTCTGTTGCAGGCCGCCATCTCAACACATACATTGATATTGAAGTACAGCAGCTTGCTGAAAAACTATTAAGCAATAAAGTAGGAAGCGTTGTGGCTATCGAACCCAAAACAGGCGGCATTATTGCAATGGCCAGCGGCCCAAGTTTTGACCCCAATGAATTAACCGGTCCTGATGCAAGAAAAAATTTCAGCCGTTTATTTTTAGACCCCGCTTCACCTATACTTAACCGTGGTATGCAGGGAATGTATCCGCCGGGTTCTACTTTTAAACCATTGGGTGGACTAGTTGCATTGGATGAAGGTTTGATTACTCCATCATTTGGCTATGGATGTTATGGCAACTATGGCCCCTGCGGACGACCAAAATGTACGCACACTAATGCCGGGCACGCTGCTAATTTAAAACTGGCAATTGCAAACTCCTGCAACTCTTATTTTGCTGATGTGTTTCGTAAAGCAATTGATAATCCGCAATACAGGAATGTTGAATTGGGTATTAATAAATGGAAACAATACATGAGCGGATTTGGATTGGGGCATAGAATTGGAGTTGATTTACCGGGAGAGAAAGGAGGATTTATACCAGACAGTAACTGGTTTAATAAAATTTTCAGAAAAGGCGGATGGAACTCCTGCACCATTGCTTCATTAGGAATTGGCCAGGGCGAAATACAGGCAACACCTTTGCAAATGGCCAATGCCATTTGTTTAATTGCCAATAAAGGATGGTACTATGTCCCGCATTTTGTAAAATCAATTGAAGGTGAAACAAAAGAAGATACACTGCTCATTAAATACCGCACCAAAATTTCACCCCTGCATATACCCGATACTGCTTACCAGGCAGTAATTGATGGGATGGAAATGGTGGTAACCAATGGTACGGCACGCAATGCAAAAATTGATGGCTTTAATGTATGTGCTAAGACCGGAACAGTTGAAAACTATTTCAGAAAAGTAAAACAGAAAGATCATTCATTCTTTGTAGCATTTGCTCCAAAAGAAAATCCACGTATTGCAATTTGTGTGGTGGTGGAGAACGGCGGCTTTGGTGCAACATGGGCAGCACCCATTGCATCATTACTCATGGAAAAGTTTTTAACCGATTCCATTGCAGGTGATAAACGCAAAGCAGAAGTGGAACGTATTGCCAATGCATCCATCATACCAGCACGCATCAAGTATGAACGTTTTAAACGAGACAGCATTAAGCAGGTGAAAGATTCGCTACTGCGTATACGGCTTGAACGTGAGCAGCAGGCAAGGATTGACAGTGCCAATACAGTGATGCTGAATATGGATGAAGAAATTGAAACATTGCCTGTTCGTTTGCCGGCTGATGAAAAGAAGCAAACAAAAACACAAACACTTTTTTTAGTTGACACAAGACGTCATCAGATTTACTCACCCAAGCAAAACAATGCTGCATGAGCAAACCTGAAAAAATAGGTGGTGGTGTAGATTCAAAAATGGTACTGCTGTACTATTTGCTGGTAGCCATTGGGTTTATTGCTATTTTTTCAGTTGAGTTCCGCAGTGGTGATTCTGTTTTGCAAACCTTGCTGGAATTAAAGAAGAGTTATGCCAAGCAGGCTTTGTTCATCTGCATCAGCTCTGTTGTAGCATTATTTATTTTGCTTATTGACAGTAAGTTTTTTACAACCGTTTCTAATCTCCTTTACTTGTTCGGCATTTTGTTAATGCTGCTCACATTTGTAATTGGTAAAGATATTTCAGGTTCCAAATCATGGATTGCACTGGGTGGCGGTTTTAATTTACAACCTGCTGAACTATGTAAAGTGTTTACAGCGCTTGCGCTTGCAAAATATTTAAGCCGGCAGGATGTGGAGTTTACAACATTCCGTTCGCATCTTATTGCCATTGGGATTACATTAGTACCTGCATTGCTTTCAATTGCGCAAAAAGAAACAGGGTTGGCACTTGTTTATTTTTCTTTCTTTTTGGTGATGTATCGAGAAGGGTTGCCATCCATCTATCTCATTCTTGGTTTTTCAGTAATTCTTTTGTTTGTAACAGCTATTGTGCTGGATATGCTTCCTTATTCCATAATGATTGCTGCGATTGTATTGATTGCTGCTTATTTCTTGTGGCGACAAATCAAACGCAATTTTATTTTATTGATTCTTATTGTGTTTGCAGGATTGGGTACAATCGGCTTCAAATATTTTGTTGATCATATTGTGTTTGATAAAATCATGAAACCTTACCAGGCAGAGCGTGTGTTGAGTATGTTTGGCAAAAGCTATGTGCCCAAGGATGCCGAACGTATTACACAATTTGAAAAAGATAAAGCCAGTGGGAAAAAGAAAGATTATACGTACAATGTAAAACAATCGAAGATCGCAATTGGATCAGGTGGCTTTTTGGGCAAAGGGTTTTTAAAAGGCGTAACTACACAGGGTGATTTTGTGCCGGAACAAACAACAGATTTTATTTTTACAGCCATAGGTGAAAGCTTTGGCTTTTGGGGAAGTGCCTTGCTGCTCATCATTTATTTTCTGCTTCTCATGCGTATCATCACCATTGCAGAACGGCAACGGAGCACCTTTAGCCGTGTGTATGCATACAGTGTAGCGAGTATTTTATTCTTTCATGTGTTCATCAATATTTGTATGACCATTGGGTTGATGCCGGTGATAGGCATTACATTGCCACTGCTCAGTTACGGCGGCTCATCCATTGTTACATTCACCATCCTCATATTTATTTTGATACGGTTTGATGCCAACAGGCAAATGGTGTTGCGGTAGTTAACAACTTCAGACGTCTCTATCGACGGTATTATAAAGGGAATTAATACCACATGTTTGAGCCCAAACCGCTGTTATCACTCACAAATCTCTTCAACAGTCAGAGTCGTCTTTTCTAACCTCAAAGTATCGAGTGGAAAATCCCCGGAGTTTTAATGCTTTCATTTTGTTAAGCTCTTACAGGCCTAACTCCAAAACTCTTTAAACAATTTCCCTTCTCTGCTGTTGTAATATCATAACTCCTTAAAATGAAAAAATTTCTCTGCACATTTCGTCTTCCGGAGCTGCTTGAGGAAAGCTTTTGGGAGCAAATACCATTGCACCGCAAATACATCAACTCTTTAATGGAAGCAGAGAAAATTGTTACCTACTCTGTAAATCACAACAGAACAAAAGGCTGGGTGGTAGTAAATGCAATAACAGAAGCCGAAGCAAAAAGAATGATTGAACGTTTCCCAATCCGTGAATTCATCAGTTTTGAACTGGATGAGCTGTTTATTTTTGATTCGATGATTGGTGCACCAAGATTGGTGCTGAACTGATAGTTCAAGTATCTTTGCGCCATGAAATGATTTATAAAAATGAATGAGCAAATTTTCAAAAAAGCGATATTCATTTTTATAGCGAATACTATGTGACTATGAAAACAACAAAAAATATCACATGAAAATTATACCCCTTTCGGAAGGCAGTTTTACAGTAGATGGTACTAAAAAATTTAATCCCTTTGATGATAGGAAAGATGACCTCAAAGCACGGCCACATGGCAGTCTGCTGGTAGAAGTACAGCCATTCGCCATAATAACAAATCAGGATATTTTAGTTTTAGACACAGGCTTGGGTTTTACCAATCCTGATGGCACATTGCAAATACATCAGAATTTAATTGATGCAGGTATCAATCCTTTAGATGTTACCAAAGTGCTAATGAGCCATTTGCACAAAGACCACGCAGGCGGTGTGAGTAAAGAAGATGCCATTCTGCAAAAACGGTTTTTGAGTTTCCCTAATGCAACTTATGTTGTAAACAAACAGGAACTTGAAATTGCAGTGAGCAAACTTTCCAAATCCTATGTAATGGAAGATGTTACGGCATTGACAGAAACAGATAAACTGCAATTAGTAGAAAGCACAGGTGTAATTGATGATTACATACATTATGAATGGACGGGCGCACATTCTCCCTGGCATCAGGCTTTTTGGATAAAAGAAGATAATGAAACTGTTTTTTTTGGTGGTGATGTGGCACCGCAACTGATGCAAATGAAAACCAAGTTTGTAACCAAGTATGATTTTGATGGTAAACTGGCAGCCGATTTAAGAATGAATTGGTGGCAACAGGTAAATGAAGACGGCTGGACTTTTTTATTTTATCATGATATTAACACGCCGGTGTATAAGGCTGGAGAAAATTAGAAATAAAAAAGTAAGGAATTAGAAATCAGAAAGAACAAAACAAATTTTCTTCATTACATTCCAATTCCCAGCTTCTCTACCGCAACTTGTGCAGCAACCTGACTGGCATCTTTTTTATTAAATGCTTTTCCTTCGGCAATTGTTTCGCCATCAACAATAGCACCAATAGTAAAAAGGCGACGGCCGTTTTCAATACGCTCATCTAAGGTTTCAAACTCTAAGGCCTTGCCGTTTTTGTTGGCCCAGCCATAGAGTTTGTTTTTATGATTTATTTCGAGTGCTTCCAAATCATCCATATACAAATGCGGAATAACGATATTCTTGTTAATCCATCGTTTGGTTTTATTATAACCCAAGTCTAAGTAAATAGCACCAAGCAAAGCTTCCAATGTATTCCCGAAGATTTGGGAAATCTTTAATGAGTTATCGCCTTTGTTGTATAAGGTGATTTTTTTTAAACCCATCTTTAACGCTATGTCATTAAGTGTAGCACGGTTTACCATTTTGCTGCGCATCTCCGTTAAAAAACCTTCTCCTTTATATGGATATTTTTTAAACAGATAATCAGCTACTACAGAACTCAGCACTGCATCTCCTAAAAATTCCAAACGCTCATTGTTCTGGTCGCTGCCTTCTTTTACAGAGCGATGGCTCAATGCTGTTTTATACAATTGGATATCGCCTGGCGAGTAGCCCAGTATGTTGCGCAGATTGCTTTCAAACTTATTGCTTGCAGGTAATATTTGACGGATGAGGTTCCGCATATTGTAATGAAACTGGTGCCGGTGATTTTAGATACCGTTTGTTCAAAACTAACTGAAATAAATCATTCGAAAGAAATCAAAATAAATCAAATTATCAACGGATGTTGATACGGCACTTAAAAAAAGAAAAATTACTGTTTGAACTTCTTTACAATTACTGATGCGTTGTGACCACCAAAACCAAATGTATTACTCAACGCTGCACGTACTTCTCTTTTCTGTGCTTTATTAAAAGTAAAGTTGAGTTTGGGGTCCAGCTCAGGATCATCTGTAAAGTGATTGATGGTGGGTGGTACCACATCATGCACCACTGCCATAATACTCGCAATAGCTTCCAGTGCACCGGCCGCTCCAAGGCAATGCCCGGTCATGGATTTGGTAGAGGAGATGTTGAGATTGTAAGCGTGCTCACCAAATACACCAAGAATGGCTTTTGTTTCAGCAATATCACCCAAAGGAGTTGATGTGCCGTGCACATTAATGTAATCAATTTCATCAGCCTGCATACCTGCATCAGCTAATGCCACTTTCATTACATTCAATGCCCCCAAACCTTCAGGGTGAGGGGCTGTAATATGATGTGCATCGGCAGTAGCACCACCGCCTGCTATTTCGCAATAAATTTTTGCACCACGTGCAAGTGCATGGTCCAGTTCTTCCAAAACAAGCATGCCAGCACCTTCACCCATAACAAAACCATCACGCTCTTTATCAAACGGACGGCTGGCTGTTTTGGGGTCATCATTGCGTTCGCTCAATGCTTTCATGGCGTTGAAACCACCTACACCTGCAGCACTTACCACGGCTTCACTTCCACCCGTCAAAATAATATCAGCTTTACCGAGGCGGATGGTATCAAACGCATCAATAATTGCGTTGGTTGAAGAAGCGCAGGCGCTTACAACAGCATAATTAGGCCCACGCAGGCCATGACGCATGGATATTTGCCCAGCGGCAATATCCAATATCATCTTTGGAATAAAGAAGGGATTAAAACGGGGAGTACCATCGCCCAAAGCAAAATTGCAAACCTCTTCCTGAAAGGTGATTAAACCGCCAATACCACTTGCAAAAATGACACCTGCACGGTCAACATTGATGTTCTCTCTGCTGATTCCGGCATCTTTAACCGCCTGGTCACTCACAATAAGCGCAAACTGAGTGAAACGGTCAATTTTACGGGCTTCTTTTTTGTCGAGGTATTGAGTGGGCTCAAAATCCTTTACCTCACAGGCAAACCGTGTTTTAAACTTTGAACAGTCAAATTGCTTAATGAAATCTGCACCAGAAACACCATTAGTCAGTCCCTCCCAATATTCATCAAGAGTTTTGCCTAATGGTGTTATGGCACCGATTCCGGTAACTACTACACGTTTTAATTGCATAAGTTGTTGCCTGGAGTAAAGAAAGGTTTATCAGTCCCTTACTGGGGCTGATAAGAATTACTTTGCGTGTTCCTCAAGATAAGTGATGGCTTGTCCAACAGTTGTGATGGTTTCAGCCTGCTCATCGGGGATAGAGATGTTGAACTCTTTTTCAAATTCCATAATGAGTTCAACAGTGTCTAATGAATCAGCACCCAAATCGTTTGTAAATGAGGCTTCTGGGTTTACTTCTGATTCTTCTACACCCAATTTGTCAACGATGATTTTTTTAACTCTTGATGCGATGTCTGACATTGCTTTAAATATTTGGTTACAGGCTGCAAAAATAGAGGTTTTATCCAATTAGCAAGGGATTCGGCAAAATTGATTAAAACGTTGGGTTTTATGAAGTTTTACAGGGCAGGGCTTTGCCAACACTTGTTCGCAATTCATCAAAATCATGTATCTTGAAACTCCTCATACAATCAGCTTATGGCTCTAAAGCAATTAGTACATGGATCTCCAGAGTACCGGCAGATGATTCAGCTGCGGTATGAAATCTTGCGTAAACCGCTGGGGCTTGATTTTAAAGAAGAAGATCTTGAAAAAGAAAAAGACGATATTTTGATTGGGGTATTTGATGATGATGAAATGCAGGCTTGTTGTGTGCTCACACGTACTGATGCCAAAACTGTGAGGCTCCGTCAAATGGCAGTTAGTAATAAACTGCAGGGCAAAGGAATAGGCGCTACACTCATGAATTTTGCAGAAAACCTTGCAAGGGATCATGGTTTTAAAAAACTTACAATGCATGCCCGCAAAGTGGCGATGGGGTTTTATGAAAAGCAGGGATATAAAGTTGTGGGCGATGAGTTTACAGAAGTTACAATTCCGCATTATGTAATGGAGAAGAAGCTGGTGTAACTGTTTGTAAGTTTTCAAATTCATGGTTTACACTTAGCTCTTAAAAAAGCCTTTGGTATCATTCTTGTTTCTTGGGAAAGCAGTCTATTTTGGACTGAGAAATAAACCGATCCTTATGAAACTGAAACTTAGAATTGTATTTCTTGTGGCTGTTATTGCTTTGGTGAGTTCCTGTTCACGTTCATTAACTCCTTACGAGGCAGCAAATGGCAAACGCCACAGCGGAAAATGTTTAAAGATCAGATAAGTGCAAGCCCTTCTTACCGAAAGGGTTTATTTTTGCATTGGTTTTTCGCCATACATGTTTAAAAGTAAAATTTCTGCCTTCCTTCTTCATCCAATCAAACTTTAATTAACTTGCTGGCTTCGATTTTTTAAATCAAAAGCCATGTACATGACTCGTTTTTTGTTTTCTTTCTTTTTCCTTTTAGTAATTGTTGAATCAACATCTGCTCAATTAATAAGTGGTCCCATGCTTGGGACTGTTGAATTACGCACTGCAAAAATTTGGGTTGAAGTAAAACCGGGTTCATCGGTAGTATTACAATACTGGAAACAAGGTGATTTGAAATCAGTAAAGTTGATTGAAAAGAAAACAGGCAGAAATGAATGGTTTGCTCCCGTTGTATTTGACTTAGTGGGATTACAATTCAATACAACTTACGAGTATAAAATTTCTATCAGCCAAAGTCAAATTACTACACCTAAAAAAGCTGATGGCAGCTTTACTACAAAAGATTTATGGCAGTGGCGCAAACCCGCTCCAGATTTTTCTTTTCTCACCGGTTCCTGTGCATATTTCAATGAACCCATTTATGATCGCCCGGGTAAACCTTACGGCGGGGATTCATCCATCTTTGAAAGCATGGCGAAAGAAAAAGCTGCTTTTATGTTATGGTTGGGTGATAGTTGGTACACACGTGATGTTGATTATAATGATCCGTGGGGATTGTGGTACCGAGCCAGTCACGACCGATCTATGCCCGTGCTGCAAAACTTTTTAAAATCAACATCGCATATTGCTATTTGGGATGATCATGATTACGGCCCCAATGATATTGGCAGCAATTATATTCTCAAAGATGAATCACGTAAAGTATTTATGAATTATTTTCCTAATAATTCATTTGGAATGAACGGGCAGGGCATTTATTCATTAACGAGTTATAGTGATGTAGATGTGTTTATGCTTGATGACAGATGGTGGAGAAGTGCTGATGCAATGTATGATTCGGTTAATAGCAAACCCAATACTGAAAAAATAATGTTAGGCAGTGCACAGATGCAATGGTTGAAAAATTCATTACTCTTCAGCAGGGCTACGTTTAAAATTATTGCATTGGGCAGCCAGGTGCTCAACCCAGTTTCACCGTTTGATAAGTTTGCCAATTGCCCAGCGGAGTATAATGAGCTGATGGATTTTTTAAAACAGTACAAAGTAAACGGTGTGGTTTTTTTAACAGGCGACAGGCATCACAGCGAAATCATTAAAGTAAACCGTGAAGGAACTTATCCGTTATATGATGTTACAGCTTCACCTCTCACAAGCGGCACACATAAATTTAGCGGACCCGAAAAAGAGAATCCCTATCGTGTTTTGGGTATTGATGAAAAACAAAATTATACCAAGTTTAGTTTTAGTGGCGAACGCAATAAACGCAAAATGCTGGTGGAGTTTTTTGGCATAAAAGGAGAGAAGCTCGGCGAATGGAGTATTTTGGAATCTGATTTAAAAACACCAAGATAACAAATGATACCTGAACACGTAGCTACATGGACAAATGATTTTGAAAAGCTGAATCCCGATCAAAATTGAAGTCATAACAGAATACATTGAAACCAGAAGTTTAAAGTGCATCATGAATAATCAGTTTACCATATCTTTTAAATACAACCGCAAACAGGTAATGCAGGCGCTGCGTTATCATTTCATTTCAAAAAAAGAAATCCGATTGCTTATCATACTTGTAAATGTATTTGCATTATTTGCTGCTGTGATGTATGGATTTCATTATATCAAACCATTGGCATTGATCCTTTCTTCTTTTTTATGGTTTACATTGATGCTGGCATTTTGGTTTATATTGCCACTAACCGTTTATAACCGTGCCAAAACATTTCAGGATTCTTTTGTGCTAACGTTTATGGATGCATATATGCATATTGAAAACCAACGTGGCACCAAAGACTGGAGTTATCAGTCATTTAAATACTTTATCGAAACACCCAATTTTTTTCATTTGTACATTGATGAACAATCCTTTTTTTTAGTTCCAAAAGGTTCTTTTGATAACATTGATACTTCTCATAGTATACGATTGCTTTTGAGAGAAAAAGTCGGGGCAAAACGCTGATTTTCAATTTTACAAAGTTATTTGTCTAAATAAAGTGCAGCTTTTGCCAAACCTTATCTTTACAAATCTGTTGTTGTAGCAGATCTGTATGAAGTCAATAATCAAAGTATCCCGTCTTTCAAAGCAGTTTAAAGAGCTCAAAGCAGTTGATGATCTTTCATTTACAGTTAATGAAGGTGATGTATACGGTTTTTTGGGACAAAATGGTGCTGGTAAATCAACAACCATTCGAATGTTGCTTACATTAATAACACCAAGTTCCGGTGATATAGATTTGTTTGGTTACAATCTTTACACCCATCGCAAAGAAATATTGCAGCAGGTAGGTGCAGTTATTGAGCGGCCTGATTTGTATAAATATTTAACTGCATATGAATGCCTTTCCATTTTTGCAACTATGAGTGGATTAAAATTTACAAAATCACAACTCATGGAACAACTGGAGCTCGTTGGTCTTGCTCAAAGGGCTAACAGTAAAGTGCGAACTTATTCACAGGGAATGAAGCAACGGTTAGGATTGGCAGTAGCATTGGTGCATAATCCCCAATTGATCATGCTCGATGAACCAACAAATGGATTAGACCCTCAAGGTATTGCTGATATGCGGAATTTGATTTTGATGTTGAGCCGTGAGCGAAAGAAAACAATTTTGGTTTCATCACACTTGCTGAGTGAAGTTGAGCAGATTGCCAACCGTATGTTGATTATTGACAAAGGAAAGAAGCTAGTGGAAGGTTCAGTTAACGAACTCTTTCATCCTGATGATACGATTGTATTACTTGAAACAAATGATAAGCCTTTGGCTGAAAGCGTTATCAGTCAGTCAAATTATGCTTCATCGCTTATTCAGGTTGATGCAAGTGGTATTGAATTAAAAATGAGCAGGGATGCGGTACCAGACTTTAACCGTTTTTTAGTGGATCAAAATATTGAAGTAAAAGGCATTACTGCAAGGCACACGCTGGAAGATTATTTCTTAAAAATTACATCGGCCAATCAACATGTGGAAGCTTATAAAAATTGAAGTGTTTAAGATTTTTAAAAA
>JBKCJY010000165.1:0-10884 GCA_046301455.1 Chitinophagaceae bacterium
TAACTAAATGAAAATCTTCTGCGTTGGTCGTAATTATGCTGAACACGCCAAAGAGCTGGGGAATGATGTACCGGATGAACCGGTCATCTTTCTAAAACCCAAAAGTGCATTACTTCAACCGCACATGCCCTTTTATTATCCTGAATTTACAAACGAACTTCATTACGAAGCGGAGATTGTATTACGTATTTCCAAAAACGGAAAATATATTCAGGAGAAACATGCTAACAAGTATTTCAATGCCATTTCCGTGGGTATTGATTTTACTGCCCGTGATGTGCAGAATGAATTAAAGGCAAAAGGATTGCCATGGGAAAAAGCAAAGGCATGGGATAACAGTGCTGCGGTAGGCAAATTTATTGAAATAGGGGCGGGCTTTGACCCGCACAATGTCAACTTCTGTTTGTACAATAACAAACAGCTTGTGCAGCAGGGCAATACAGGTCAAATGATTTTTAATTTCAACGAAATCATTTCCAATATTTCACAATACTTCTCTCTCAATATCGGCGACTTGGTATTTACAGGCACACCTGCAGGCGTAGGTGAATGTGTGGTGGGCGATGAATTGGAAGGCTTTATTGAAGATGATAGTTTGCTGGAGGTTTCAATTAAATAACACACAACAGATAAACAATGTATAAACCACTTCTAACTGCAAGTGGTTTTTTATTTTAGTTCCCCTTACTTTGCACTCAATTGTTTGCCACAAAATGAATCATGAACTTTTATTAAAAGCATGGAGGCTTATGTGTTATGCTCAACACATGGCTACTACTTATGAAAATAACCGCAGCATTTGCAAATATGTACACTCTACTTCACGTGGGCATGAAGCCATTCAACTTGCTACAGCTTTTCAACTCAAAACTATTGATTGGGTAAGTCCTTATTACCGTGATGAGAGTTTATTACTGGGCATGGGTTTTGAGCCGCATGAACTGATGCTTCAACTGTTGGCCAAAGCTGATGACCCGTTTACAGGTGGAAGAGAATATTACAGTCATCCCAATTATCGTGGTGGTGATAAGCCCAATATCATTCACCAAAGCAGTGCCACTGGAATGCAAGTGATCCCAACAACGGGGATTGCACAAGGAATTAAATATTTAAAAGAAATAAAGTCAAGTCAATTACAAACTGGTGATGATGGAGAATTACCCGTGGTCGTTTGTTCGCTTGGCGATGCAAGTATTACCGAAGGTGAAGTAAGTGAAGCCTTTCAATTTGCAGTATTAAAAAAGCTGCCCATCATTTATTTAGTACAGGATAATAATTGGGGCATCAGCGTGAGTGCTGAAGAAGCAAGAGCAATGGATGCGTATGAATATGCAATGGGTTTTCCGGGCTTGAATCATATCCGTTGTGATGGAAGTGATTTTAAAGAAGCCTATGAAACCATGGAGCATGTGGTGAATTATGTACGAACCCATCAGCAACCGTATTTGGTTCAGGCGTATGTACCACTGCTTAATCATCATACAAGCGGTGTGCGAAAAGAATTTTACAGAAGCAAAGAAAACTTGGATAAACATTTTGCAGATGATCCTTTTCCCAAGCTGAAACAAATGTGCTTACAATATGGCATAGGCGAAAAAACATTAAACAGCATTGAAGAAGAAGCCCAACAAAAAATAACAGCTGATTTTGCTAAAGCAAGTGCTGCTTCTGAGCCTGATGTATCAACAATTGCAGAACATGTTTTTGTGCCCACACCGGTGACAGAAGAAAAAGGTGAACGCTCACCGGCAGGTAATGAAAAAGTATTGATGGTGGATGCAGCTTTATTTGCCATACGTGAATTAATGGAAGATACTCCTGAAGCATTGTTATACGGACAGGATGTAGGAAAAAGATTAGGCGGTGTGTTTCGAGAAGCAGCAACATTGGCTGAGCATTTTGGCGACCATCGTGTTTTCAACACAGCTATTCAGGAAGCATACATTATCGGTTCAACTGTTGGTATGAGTGCAGTGGGTGCCAAGCCCATTGTGGAAGTACAGTTTGCTGATTACATCTATCCAGGCTTTAATCAACTGGTAACTGAAATTTCAAAATCCTGTTATTTGAGTTGCGGTAAGTTTCCTGTTCAAACACTTATACGTGTTCCTATTGGTGCATATGGCGGTGGTGGACCTTATCACAGCGGCAGTGTGGAATCAACCTTGTTATCCATCAAAGGAATAAAAGTGGTATATCCTTCCAACGCAGCAGATATGAAGGGATTGATGAAAGCTGCTTTCCTCGACCCAAATCCGGTAGTAATGCTGGAGCATAAAGGTTTGTATTGGAGTAAAGTGCCTGGAACTGAAGATGCAAAATGTATTGAACCTTCAAGTGATTATATCTTACCATTAGGCAAGGCGAATGTGGTTGTAAAAGCAGATGATGATATGGTGGATGAAGGAGAAAGCTGCTGCATCATTACTTATGGTATGGGTGTTTATTGGGCTAAAGCTGCTGAAAAATATTTTCCTGGTCAGGTTGAAATCGTGGATTTAAGAACTTTGTTTCCATTAGATGAAGCTTTGGTTTTTGAAACTGTAAAAAACCATGGTAAATGTTTGGTGCTTACAGAAGAGCAACAGAACAATTCATTTGCTGAAGCATTGGCACATCGTATTTCTTACAATTGTTTTAAATGGTTAGATGCACCAGTGGAAGTACTGGGCGCCATGAACCTTCCTGCCGTGCCAATGAATATGGGATTAGAAGGGGCCATGCTGCCCAATGCGGAGAAAGTGAAAGAACGTATAAAAAAGCTGCTTTTTAATTGAGGTGGAAAAGGGTTCAATCCTTATCTTTGCCGCCCAAAATGGCGGGGTAGCTCAGGTGGTTAGAGCGTTGGATTCATAACCCAAAGGTCTCGGGTTCAACTCCCGATCCCGCTACAAACAAAGAGGTTCATGATTTTTCATGAGCCTTTTCTATTTTTTGCGAAAGGCTGAAGGCCTGCATTTATTCTTTTTCAGAAACACCCTATTAAAATAACTTATGTTTTCAAACCCCGATTCATAAGCAATGGATTGGATGCTTTTATCGGTTTCAAGCAATAGCATCATGGCGTGAGTAACTTTTAAATCATTTACATAGTCAGAAAATGTTTTACCCATCGTACGTTTAAAATATTTGCAGAAAGCACTCTCTGATAAATGAATGACTGAGGCCGCTTTGGTTAAACTGATGTTGGAGGTAAAATGCTGTTGCACATATTCCAGCACTTTGCTGATGCGGCTTGTTTGTTGAAATGATGAAGGTTGATAGGATGCTGAAGCAAGTATTTTTGTTTTTTGTTTGTTGATAGTTTGAAACAAATTCAGGAAGCAAGTGATGGCTTTTGAATTATTGCTATAAACTAATTCTGTCATTTGGTGTAATAAGCCGGAAGAGGATGTATGAGAAATTTTTAAACCTCTGGATGCCTTTTTAAACACGTTACCCAGTTCCTCCAGTTCAGGTAAGTTAAGCAATGTGTCTGCCAGTGCTTTGGGAAACTGCAGTACAATAGCCTGGCAGTGTTGTTTTCTTTTCTCTTCACTCACCCATGTATGTGGTACCTGCGGACCAATCAATACAAGGTCGCCTTCTCTGAAGCTTTCAATACAATCGCCTACCAGACGTTTGCCCCTGCCTTTAATAATGTATGTGAGCTCATACTCCGGATGAAAATGCCAGAAAAATTCAAAGCTTGATAATTTCAATTCATAGCAGATGAATGATTTACCGGAATGTAGTTGTTGCAGGTTTTGCAGCCTTGCTCTCATATCATATTTCTTTGTCTTCTGTAATTTATCATCAAAATGGCAATATAGTATCAAAAGAAGACTGAAAGATGTTATTTTCTTACTCAAGCCTGGTCGATTTTTGTTGTAAACATTTATTTATGCATGCCATACCATCTGCCAATACAGCTTTTTTACAACTGCCTTATTCACTCACAGCTGAGCAAATTGATTTTTACCGCCAAAACCGGTTTATTAAATTAAAGCAGGTGCTTGATGAAGCCACTGTTTCTTTTTTTAATGATGCCATCAGTAAACGGGTGGCTGCGATGAACAATGAATCCAAGCCTTTGGAAGAACGAAGCACTTATGGTAAGGCTTTTCTGCAGTTGTTTAACCTGTGGAGAGAAGATGAGATCGTTAAAGAATTGGTTTTTAGCAAACGCCTTGCAAAAATTGCAAGTGATTTAATGGAAGTAGAGGGCGTTCGTATTTATCATGATCAGGCTTTGTTTAAAGAAGGTGGTGGAGGTATTACTCCCTGGCATGCGGATCAATACTACTGGCCACTTGAAACGGATAAGACAGTTACAGCGTGGATTCCATTGCAGGCAACTCCACTTGAATTAGGTCCGCTTGAATTCAGCGCAGGCAGTCACCAGATAGTGGAAGGAAGAGATTTGGAAATAAGCGATGAAAGCGAAGCGGCCATTCAACAGCGGTTACGTGTTACGGATTTTAAACATGTAATCGAATCTTTTGATTTGGGAGAAGTGAGCTTTCACAGTGGTTGGGTGTTTCACCGTGCCGGTGCCAATACAACAGATCAAATGCGAAAGGTAATGACGGTGATTTACATGGATAAAGATATGATACTGAAAAACCCGGAAAATAAAAACCAAATCAACGACTGGAATACCTGGTGCCCCGGAGCTAAAATTGGAGAAGTCATTGATTCGCCGCTAAATCCCATTATTTATCAAAACTGATATTTTGCAAATAAAATACTGTTGTACTTATTGGGGCTCAGAAAAAGATAAACCTGATGTATTTGTTGACAAAGTGTTGTCTGCAGGATATGAAGGCATTGAAATTTCTCTGTCATCAGATGAAATTTTTAAAGCACATCTTATTCAGCAAATTGAAAATGTGAGGCTGCGAAATGATGATTTTATTTTTATTGCCCAGCAATTAACTACACCGGTAAATGATACGGTTGAAGACTATATATGCCGGATGAAAATGAGTTTAACAGAGTTGGCGGCATATCAGCCATCCTTCATCAACTCACATACAGGCAAGGATTATTATTCATTTGATGATAATTGCAAAGTAATTGAGGCAGCACTAAACATTAGCAGCAAAACAGGTATACGTATTTTGCATGAAACACACAGAGGAAGGTTTTCATTTCATGCAGCCTCTTTAATTCCTTATCTCAAAAAATTCCCGGAGATGGAACTGGTTGGGGACTTTTCTCATTTTTGTACAGTGTCAGAAAGTATGCTCCAGGGACAAGATGAAATTATTCAGCAAATCATTCCGCATGTATCACACATTCATGCAAGAATTGGGTGGGAGCAAGGGCCGCAGGTGAATGACCCTATTGCGCCTGAATGGCAAAATCATTTTCTATTGTTTGAAAGTTGGTGGCAACAAATCATTCTGCACAGAAAAGAAACAGGCTGGGAAAATATTGCCATTACTCCCGAGTTTGGCCCTTCGCCTTATATGCCATTGGAACCATTTACACAAAAACCTTTAAGCAACCAGTGGGATAATAATATTTATATGATGAACAAATTAAAAAAAGTATTCAGCTAAATCATAGTTATGGCAAAGATGAATATATATAATCGTCTCCACCTGGTAGCAATTTGTTGTTTGATATTACAGGTATCAATGTATTCGCAAAGTTTAAATTCATCCTCTTTTAAAAAAATAAAACCACTTCAACCAAAGCTGCAAACGCTACCGTTAAATGAAGTAAAACCTTTGGGCTGGTTGCAAAGCGAATTGCAAAAAAATTTAAACGGCTTTACAGGTAACCTGGATACTCTTGCTCCGGATTTAATCCTCCATGATGATATCTATGGTAAAAACAGGTTAAGTAAAAAGATTAAAAGTAAAAATGTAGGTGCTGTAGCAGAAGAAGGAGAGTGGCAGGTGCAATATCTCTGGTGGAACAGTGAGACACAAAGTAATTGGCTGGATGGCTTTGTGCGTACAGCAGTTTTACTCAATGATAAAAAGCAATTGCAAAAAGCAGAGCAAATTATCAACAGATTACTGGCTACGCAGGATGCTGATGGTTACATTGGAATTTATGATAAAGAGCTGCGGTATAAATTTAATAATGAAAACGGGGAGCTGTGGGCAAAAGCAACATTATACAGAGTAGTGCTGGGTTGGTATGAGTATAAAAAAGATAAACGCATTCTTGAAGCAGTTGAAAAAGCTGTAGCTAATGTTATGCGTTCCTATCCTGCGTATCAATCTCATCCTTTTTATTCTGTTAATCCCAATGCAGGTGGACTCACGCATGGATTGGTATTTACGGATGTACTGGAACAATTATATGTAATCACAAAAAAGCAACAATATCTGGATTACTGTTTGTTCTTGTACAAAGATTTTTCTGAACAAATTTTAAATGAAGATGCACAGTATCAAAAGTTGCTCGATATCAATCTGCCATTAAAGGGTCATGGCGTTCATACCTATGAGCACCTGCGGCCGGTAATAGCAGCGTATTATGCATCGGGCAACCCTGAATTAAAGAAAGCGCTGGATTATTTTTTGTTGAAAATAAAAAAAGTGATCACTCCATCCGGTGCACCTGTGGGTGATGAGTTTATACTGGGCAGAACTGCTGATGCAAGAACAGGATATGAATATTGTTCTCTTCATGAGTTGATGGCAGGGTGGATAAGCCTTCTTGTAAAGACAGCAGATAATAAGTATGCTGATGCTACAGAGCACTTGTTTTTTAATGCCGTATTGGGCAATACCCATCCTCAAGAAAGTGCCATCTGTTATTTAAAACAGGATAATGCCTTTGTTCTTACAGGTGGAAATAATGGCGATACAACAGATAAGCATCAAACCCGTTTCCGTTACTCACCTGTACATAAAGAAGCTGCTGTATGTTGTGTGCCCAATGCAGGAAGAATTGTGCCATACTACCTGCAGCATATGTGGATGAAAGATAATGATGGCCTTACAGCGTCTCTCCTTGGACCCTGTACAGTGAGGACTTCAATTAAAAATTCTGCAGTTACAATCAAAGAAGAAACAGGATATCCATTTGAAAACAGTATTCGTTTTACTGTAAGTTGTACACAACCGAAATCTTTTGCTCTCAGAATAAGAAAGCCTGATTGGGCATTACATGTTCAAACCTCACTGCCTTACACTGAGGAAAATGGTTTTCTTTTATTCAGGCAGGTATGGAGCAGGGAGACTGTGTTTACTGTATCCTTTCATACTGAAGTTGTAAAATATCAAACAGCAACAAACGAAGTATACTTCAAAAGCGGACCTTTTGTTTTATGTCATAAAATCGAGGCCAAACAGATAATTACCAAAACGTATTCCATTCAGGGTTTGCGTGAATCAGTGTATCATCCTGTACAGCCGGTACTGTTTCAGTATAACAATGAAGCGTTACAGCGCTATGCACAGCAACCACATACATTTACAACATCGATGCTGAACAGTTCTACAGGAAAAAAAGAAGTGATTGTGCTGGAACCAATGGCGAAATCCATTTTGAGACAAGTAACTTTTCAGGTAAAAGAGCAGTAATGAAACAAAGCATCTCAGCATTTTTAATTTTACTGTTCTCCTTTTCGTGCAAACAAAAAAAGGAATCAGATTACACACACTATGTGAATCCTTTCATTGGCACAGAAGGAACCGGTCATACATTTCCCGGTCCATGTATGCCTTTTGGAATGGTGCAGCCCGGACCTGATAATGTTGATAAAGGATGGGATTACACCAGTGGCTATCAGTATAAAGACAGTATCATTCTCGGCTTTTCACAAACAAGAGCAAACGGAACTGGCATCAATGAATTTGGTGATGTGCTGTTGCAACCGCTTACGGACGACAGAAAAGAAAATTTTGGTGAAACGTATTTGAAAGAAACAGAAAAAGCTTCACCCGGATATTATACAGTTACATTAAATAACAAAGTAAAAGTTGAACTGACTTGTACGGAGCGAGTGGCATTGCATCAATACACTTATCCTTCAGCAAAAGCAAAACTGTTGGTTGATTTGCAGCACGGCCTTCGTTTCTTAACAGATTCATTGGTTTTAGAAAGTGATGTAAGGATTGAGGACCCAAAAACAATTAGCGGATATTGCCATACTAAAAACTGGGTAGAGCGTAAGTATTTTTTTACCATTCAATTCAATGAACCATTTATCACTTCTTTGCAACTGCCACGAAAAGCAAAAGAAGCTGCACCACGTTATGTGCTGCGGTTTGATTTGAAAGATAAAATCCTGAAAACAAAAATTGCTTTATCAACGGTGAGTGTTGAAGGCGCAAAAAATAATTTACAAAAAGAATTACCCGGTTGGGATTTTGATGCTGTGGTTGCTAATGCAAAAAAAGTATGGAATGGTTATTTAAGCATGATTGAAATAGATGGCGAGCAAAAGCAAAAAGAAATATTCTACAGTTGCATGTACCGTCTCTTTATTCAACCGTCCAATATTGCAGATGTAGACGGTCAATACCGAGGTGCTGATGATTCTGTACGAACAGCAAAGAACGGCGAGTACTATTCGACACTTTCCTTGTGGGATACTTATCGTGCTGCTCATCCTTTGTACACCATCATTGCTCCTGAAAAAGTAGATGGGTTTATGAACAGTATGATTGAGCACAGTAAAGCTGCCGGCTTCTTACCCATCTGGAGTGCATGGGGAAAGGATAATTACTGTATGATTGGGAATCATGCCATACCTGTAATTGCAGATGCATACTTGAAAGGCTTTACAGGTTTTAATTCAGATGAAGCTTTGCAGCAAATGATAAAATCAACTTCTGAAAATCATATCAACAGCAACTGGACTTTGCTCAATAAATACGGCTATTATCCTTTTGATAGTTTATATAATGAAGCTGTATCAAGAACATTGGAACATGGCGTGGATGATTACTGTATTGCGCTGATGGCAGATAAAATGGGCAACAAAGAAATTGCATCTGCTTACTACAAACGGGCAGGCTATTATAAAAATCTTTTCGACTCATCTACCAAACAAATGCGGGGTAAAGACAGCAAAGGAAACTGGCGCACTCCATTCAATCCATTAATGGCAACATCGCCCATGAACAACCCCGGTGATTATACCGAAGCGAATGCCTGGCAATATTTCTGGACACCGTTACAGTATGATGTAGAAGGGATGATACAGCTATTGGGCGGAAAGAAAAACTTTACTGCACAGTTGGACAGTTTCTTTACCATCAAGGCATTGAATCCAAATAAGCATTTGGGACAGGAAGCCATGATTGGTCAATATGCACATGGCAATGAGCCGAGTCATCACATCGCCTATCTCTATGCATGGTCAGATAAACCGTATCGAACAGGTGAGCTGGTTACTCAAATCTGTAATGAGTTTTACAATAACACTACAACAGGTATGATTGGGAATGATGATTGCGGGCAAATGAGTGCCTGGTATATATTTTCAACGCTGGGTTTCTATCCTGTAAATCCTGCAACAGGTGAATATATAGTTGGTCAACCGCAAGTGAAGCGTGCAGTTGTCTCTTTAAGTAACGGCAAGGTGCTGGAGATTACAAACAGCAACAGCAAAACGATAATGCTGAATAACCAGGCAATTAAAAGTTTTAAAATAAACCACAAAGAAATTTCTGCAGGCGGGCTGTTAAATTTCTAAATTGCAGTTAATCCTTCAACGAATATTATATTATGAAGATCATAAAGCTGTTTTCGTTTTTTATACTGGCAAACTTTATTTGCGAAACTGCAGTTAGTCAAATCAATCATGTAGAGCCTCTCAACTGGTGGGTGGGCATGAAAAATCCCAACCTGCAACTACTGATTAATGGAAGTAATGTTGGTGAAACAACTCCGGTAATCAGTTATCCCGGGGTAATGATAAATAAAATAATAAAGGGCGATAGTAAGAATTATTTGTTTCTTGATTTACTCATCGCCAAAACTGCAAAGCCCGGGTTCGTTGGAATCAGTTTTAAAAAAGACGGAAAAGAAATTTACAGCTATCGCTATGAATTGAAAAAAAGAGAACAGGATGCGGCAGCATTCAAAGGCTTTAATTCTGCTGATGCTGTTTATTTATTGGTGCCCGACCGTTTTGCCAATGGAGATTATAGCAACGATGTAGTGGAAGGATTAAAAGAAAATAAAATTGACAGAAGTTTTCCCGGCGGAAGACATGGCGGCGATATACGTGGTATCATCAATCATTTGGATTACATCAAAGACATGGGTTTTACAGCTATCTGGCCCACACCGATGCTTGCAAATGATATGGAAAAATATTCCTATCACGGTTATTCCATTACCAATCATTACCAGGTTGATCCACGTTACGGAACAATAGAAGAGTATAAAGAGCTATCTGCTAAGTTGCGGCAGCGGGGAATGAAATTGATTTTTGATGAAGTATTGAATCATACCGGCAGTAATTACTGGTGGATGAATGATTTGCCTTTTAAAAACTGGATCAACTTTCCTGCCCCTCATCCATACACCGGCTCCAATCATCGTCGTACGGTAAACCAGGATTTATATGCTTCTGCATACGATAAAAAATTATGGGTAGAAGGTTGGTTTGATAAAACAATGCCTGATATGAATGGAAAAAATCCCTTCATGGCAAACTACCTCACTCAAAACACGATCTGGTGGATTGAAACATTACAGTTGGGTGGTGTAAGACAAGACACGTATGGCTCCAGCGATAAAACTTTTTTAAAAAACTGGAGCTGTGCAATCATGAATGAATATCCCAACTTCAGTATAGTAGGCGAGGAGTGGAGTACCAATCCTTTAATTACTTCTTACTGGCAAAGCGGAAAGAAAAATCATGATGGGTATGTAAGTTGTTTGAATACGATCATGGATTTTCCATTGCAGGCTGCGTTGGTG
>JBKCJY010000166.1:0-3883 GCA_046301455.1 Chitinophagaceae bacterium
CATGAGCGGATTGCCTGTGCAGCATTTCATTGCTGCCTGCAATGCCAATGATGTGGTACCGCAGTTTATGCAAACACAAAACTATCTTCCTAAAAATGCTGTAGCTACAATATCCAATGCAATGGATGTAGGTAATCCAAGTAATTTCATCCGCATTCTGGAATTGTTTCATCACCAGTTTACGAAGTTGAAAGAAAAACTATCTGCTTACAGTATTACAGATGAAGAAACAAAAGCAACGATGAAAAAAGTGTATGATGAATTTGGTTATATACTCGATCCGCATGGAGCAGTTGGGTATTTGGCACTGGAAAGATATTTACAACAACATCCTTTATCAAAAGGAATGATTTTGGAAACCGCACATCCTGTAAAATTTTACGATGTGGTAGAGCCTGTGTTGAATAGAACAATTGAAATGCCTGAAACGATTCAAGAAATTATAAATCTTCCAAAAAAATCAACACAAACAAAAAATGATTACGAACAGTTAATAAGCTTTTTGAGAAAATTGTAAAACACTTTAAAAATATTTATTACTTGCCCTAGGTTTCAGTTTGCTGAATTATTTGTTTGAGAACTATTTAAAAGATATACTGTAAGCAAACGATCCGCCCAACAAGGAAACTATTTACCGTGAGTTTGGTCGTATCCACAGCCGTGTAAAATTTGCTGATGAAAGCTTTATCAAACAGGTTACATTGCGTCGGTTCCTTGAAGAAACGAAAACTGATTTACTAAAGTTTTCGCATCAGCTTGGGCAACAATTTTTTTCTTATGCGTAATGCGACGTAGTTCGTGACTTCACGAACTGGACATCTTACAAACTCTTAAACCTCTATACCTGTTTTTAAAATACATCACGTAACAAAATATACTTACAACCGCCCTGTGATTGAAAGTGTGAATCAGGTTCGCATATTTCCTGTTGCATCTCCACAGCAGGAAATTTTGCAGCACGAAGTAGTAATTACAGATGCGCCTGAACTTTTTTTCTTTTTAGATTACTGGGGCAGCCGCTGTGCCGATTTCAGCCTGCCCGAACCGCATAAAAAACTTTCCATTGACAGTCGTTTAATTGTAAGAACCACCTATGCTGATGAGCCTCCGTTTGTAAACACATACCTTTCGGATTTGCACACCATGATTGAAAAAGATTTTCAACTGCTTGATTTATCCAAGCCGGAAGAAATAAAATCAACAGCCGCCATTGATGAAATACTTGCATCCATCAAAACGGAAAATAAAACTGTGATGCACTTGGTGCAGGATTGTTCATCGTTCATTTTTCATCAGTTCAATTACGACAAAGGCATTACTACGATTGAAACTACTATTGATGAGATATTGGAACATCGCAGCGGTGTGTGCCAGGATTTTGCACATGTGTTGTTATAATTGTTACGAACTATCGGCATACCATCACGTTATGTTAGCGGATATATATGCCCCAATAAAAACGGTATGCGTGGTGAAGGCGCTACACATGCATGGGTAGAAGCCTTTATTCCTGCTTATGGTTGGGAAGGTATTGACCCAACAAAAATGTATGGGTTACCAATCACCACGTTAAGCTGGCAGTGGGCCGCAACTTTAATGATTGTACGCCTATGAAAGGAACATTTAAAGGTATCTCCCGACAAACATTATCCGTATATGTTTCCGTTGGCTATGAAGATGGCCATGTGTTTGAAGAAATAAACGATGTGCAGATGAAAGAAACAGAGTTTGCCATAACTGCGGACCAATTGGCAAAGGAAGAGGCGGCGCAGCAACAACAGCAACAATAAGCTTAGATCTATAAGATTGCAACGCTACTTTCCAGCCTGCTAAACCTTTTGGACTTTTCTGTTTGTTCAATTGAAATATTTTGCTACATTTGAGATAGATATCCAAACTTGTAAAAACCAAATCCATTGCTATGAACCACTTAACTGCAAATGATACGGCACATATTGCCGGTCTTTTTGAAATTAGTGAAGCACATCTTGAACAAGCTTCATTCATCGCTTTCAGCAAAATTAAATTATACAAACTTTCTCAAATGCAGGCAGCATACTGCAAAAGTGTTGATGATATGCGTACACTTGTAAACTCCACACTTTTCCGTTACATACAGCCGGAGCGTATGTTATTGCTTTCTGGTTTTGCTGAGGGAGAGTTAGATAATTAATTTTTTTTTCAAACTTCATTCTTAAACTTTGCACTTACATCGGTGATTGATGTTTGTGTATGCAGGATATTGAACCTTTTTATAACTGGCGGCATATTTATACGAGCGAAGAAGATGAACGCTCACCCTTCTACGGCCGCACTTACTCTGAGTTTGAATTTTCTCAAACCGTTTATAACTATTACATCCATCCGCAATGGGATGATTTTGGTAGCCGCACTATGTATCTTAAAGTGCTCATTGCAGATTATGAAGAAAAATATGCAGTTATTGAATTGATAGGCGAGTGGAATGATGCCATTGAAAATGATATCATGACTCTGAAACGTGATGTGATTGATAAACTGATGGAAGAAGGTATTTACAAATTCATCCTTATTGCTGAAAATATTCTAAACTTTCACAGTAGCGAAAGGGATTATTATGAAGAGTGGCTTGAAAATGTAACCGATGAAAACGGCTGGACTGTAATACTTAATATGCCGGAGCAAAGTCAATACGACTTTAAAAAATTAAAACTTCACCGCTATCTGGAACTGTTGGAACTTGAAAACTGGCGCACCTACAAACCTTTTCATCTATTCAAAAAGGTAGACAGCTTGTTAATGAACAGAATTGATGGTTAAACTGCCATAAAATATGTAACTTAACTACTTCGAAAAAATATCAATCACCCAAAACCATGTTTATGAAAACGACTTTTCAAAAAATCATTTCCTCCTTTTTTGCATTATGCTTTTGCTTAATAGTATCAGCACAGCAACTGGATGAAAAAAGTAGTCCTGCAGAAACGAAAAAGAATGCAGGGAAAGATCATAAGATGAATTTATTTAAAGTCAATATTACAGGTTTAGCCTTGCGTAATTATGGATTTCAATACGAACGTATTATTAATAGAAAGATTTCATTTGCGCTTGGTTTACGGTTTATGCCTTCTGGAGATCTGCCTCTTAAAAGCTCACTGAAAGATGCAGCTAATGGTGATGTAGATGTTGAAAATGCAATTGACAATGCACAATTAGGTAATTTTTCATTAACTCCTGAGTTTCGTTTTTACCTTAGCAAGAAAGGTTATGGCAGGGGATTTTACATTGCGCCATATTATCGTTATACAAAATTTAATGCAGATGCTATTCCTATTCAATATAACGGAGGAGCCGGCGCAAAAACGATTAATCTAAAAGGCGACTTATCTACAAATATGGGCGGTTTAATGTTCGGGGCAAAGTGGTTCCTTGGAAAATCTATATCTCTTGAATGGTGGATTTTGGGAGCTCATTACGGAACCGGCAAAGGAACCATAACCGGAATTTCATCAACCCCATTTACAACTTTAGAACAGAACGATATCCGTCAAACAATTGAAAGTATTGACTTGCCGGTTGGAAAGATCACGGCTGAAGTAACTTCAACAACAGCTAAAGCCATTTTTGATGGGCCTTGGGCCGGATTAAGAGGAGGGATCTTAATTGGCATTAGATTATAAACAAAATCATCTACTTTTTATAATAAGCTGCTACGAAGCAGCTTTTTTTATTTCCATTTTGATCTTACTGAACTTTGTGAGCCATCCGTCCTTAAATTTGCAGCGGCTTTCCAAAACCATTTAATCATGACGTTTGCTCAAATGTTCACTTCCTCTGTAGGAAAGAAATTAGTGATGGGTCTTACAGGCCTTTTTCTCGTAACTTTTTTGATTGTGCATGCTGG
>JBKCJY010000167.1:0-2576 GCA_046301455.1 Chitinophagaceae bacterium
GGCATTCATATTTACGGAGGCAACTATTCTTTTTATGAAACCGAGAAAGAGCTGCGTATGGAAATGCAGCAAAAGGCTTATGAAAACCAGCAGGATTATATTCGCCAGCAGGAACGGTTTATAGAACGCTTTAAAGCAAAAGCATCTAAAGCAGCAGCAGCACAAAGTGCTGTTAAACGATTGGATAAATTGGATTTAATTGAGGCACCTACTTCTGACAGACCAAGCATTCGCATTAATTTTTCTGTTGATAAACAACCCGGCAAAGTTTTGTGTGAATTAAAACACGTAACCAAGCGTTTTGGCAACATTGAAATTGTAAATAATACCGGAGCAGAAATTGAACGTGGCGATAAAATTGCATTGATTGGTGCCAACGGAAAAGGAAAGTCAACTTTGCTACGCATTATTGCAGGGACAGAAAGTTTTGACGGCGAACGCAAGTGGGGCCACAACGTGGATGAAAGTTTTTATGCACAGCATCAATTGGAATCACTAGACCTCAACAATACTTTGGTTGATGAATTAAAAACCTGCGGCAGTCAAAAAACAGATCAGGAGTTGCGTACACTGCTCGGCTGTTTTTTATTTAGCGGTGATGATGCTGATAAAAAAATCCGGGTGCTGAGTGGTGGTGAGAAAGCAAGAATTGCATTGGCAAAAACCATCATTAGCAAAGCCAATTTTCTATTGCTGGATGAGCCGACCAACCATTTGGATATGCACTCCGTTGGATTATTAATTGAAGCATTAAACAAATATGAAGGCAGTATTATCCTTGTGAGCCACGACCGTTATTTTGTTTCAAAAACTGCTAATAAGATTTGGGAAATTTTTGATGGACAAATCAAAGAATTTAAAGGAACTTATACTGAGTATTTAGAGTGGAAAGAACGAATGGCGAAGAGAGAGCAGGTAGCCGACAGTCAAAAACCGGTAGCAACCCCTCAAAAACAAACAGTTGTGCAGGAAAAGAAAGTTGAAACGAAGCCAACTCCTGTACAGGAAAACAAACAACCTATCAACAAAGAAGTAAAGAAAGAACTGCAGCGCCAGCAAAAACTTTTGCAGCAACTGGAAGAAAAAATCAATACTACTACAGAAGAAAAAAACAAAACAGAGCAACTCCTCTCCGATCCGTCAACTTATGGTGATAAAACAAAATTTCAGCAAACGGAGGCAGCTTATCAAAATCTCAGCAAACAGTTACAACAATTAAATAATGAGTATGAGAAAGTTTTTGAAAAAGTAATGGAGTTGGAGGCAAAAGTATCGGAGTAATCAACTTTTTCTTTTCTCTTCAATATACTTCCACATCAAATCAAATACTTTTTTATTCAGGTCTTTGGCATCAGCCAAAGTCAATCCTTCAACTGATACAGGTTCTAAAAAATGCATTTCAATTTTACAGGGCCAGAAGAAAAACTTCTTATGCTGGGGCAATGCTTTTTTGGTATTGAACAAAACAGCAGGAACAATATTTTTATTAGTCTCAATTCCCAAACGAAAAGCACCGTCTTTAAATTCCTTCAACGGCAAATCTGTTTTGTTACGGGTACCTTCAGGATAAATGCACATGTGCAAACCCATTTCCAAAACCTTTTTCATATACGCATAACTTTTGCTGCGGCTTTCTTCATTCTTACGGTCAACTAATACACTTCCTCTCCTGTAAATAATACCAAACAATGGAATGCGTGACAGTTCAATCTTTGCAATGGTTTTATTACCGCCGGGTATGCCGGGTGATGTTACTGGCACATCCATCAACGAATTATGATTGCACACAACTACATAATTTTCACCCTTTTTAAAATGCTCCCGTCCTTTAATAATTAAGCGAATACCGGCAAGTGGCAACCATACTGCCATCCAAACTCGTGATAAATTGATGAATGCTTTTGTACGCTTAGGTTCAGAAAACAAACCAAAGACCCAGGTTGGAATAATAATAACCAGCATTGTAAGTACAAAAGTGAGGATGGCCCACAAGGCAAATATTCGCCCCAGTATATTTTTTAAAATGTTCATGGTAGTTTCCAGTCTATCGGTTCAAAACCCTGCTTTATCAATAATTCATTGGTTTTTGAAAAATGGCGACATCCAAAAAATCCTTTATCTGCACTGAAAGGTGACGGATGAGCAGCTTTCAGTACAAAATGTTTTGTTTCATCAATCAACTCTTGTTTTTGCTGAGCAAATTTCCCCCACAATAAAAAAACAACTCCCTGTTTTTCATCCGATATTTTTTTGATTACACTGTTTGTAAATTCTTCCCATCCAATTTTTGAATGGCTTGCAGGCTCATTAGCCCTCACAGTTAAAAATGCATTAAGCAATAACACACCCTGTTGTGCCCATTTAGTTAAGTTGCCATATCGTGCAGGCATTCCTACCCCAATATCAGCTTCAATTTCTTTATAAATATTAATAAGTGATGGTGGTGGCTGTACTCCATCTTGTACTGAAAAACATAGACCATGTGCCTGGCCAGCACCATGATATGGATCCTGCCCCAGCAACACTACCCTTACATTATCAAATGGGGTTTGATTAAATGCATTGAATATAAGTGA
>JBKCJY010000168.1:0-6711 GCA_046301455.1 Chitinophagaceae bacterium
TTATTATTTGGGAGGCACACAGGATAATGGTTCCCATTCACTCACATCAACCGGCCCTATCACCGGAAGTATTGAAGTGCATGGTGGCGATGGTGGTTACACACATATTGATGAAGATGAACCGCAGTTTCAGTTTTCTGCAACTACAAGAAGCAATTACAGAAGAAGTACAAATAGTGGAGTTAACTGGTCGTCCATTAGTTTAGGAAATATTGGCCAGTTTATTAACCCTACAGATTATGATGACGTAAATAACCGCATGTATTGTAGTGGCAATGCAGGAACTTATGTTAGATGGGATAATCCGCAAAGTGGGAGTACATTTTCAACAATAACATTACCATCAGGCTTTTCAGGCAATACTATCCGTAGTTTTAAAGTTTCACCCTTTACTCGTAATCGTGTTTTCATGGGTACAGGTGGTGGCGGAGTTTTAAGAGTTGATAATGCAGATCAGGCCCTGCCTTTCTTTACGCACATCAACAGTGGATCTGGTATGCCGGCTGGTGTTATTTCCTGTGTAAATACCGGAACTACGGATAATAACCTCATCGCAACTTATTCTAATTACGGGGTAGGAAGTGTGTGGGTTTCTGTAAATGGCGGTACTAGCTGGACGAATGTAGAAGGTAATCTTCCTGATATTCCTGTTCGATGGGCTATGTTTTTTCCTGAAGACAATACGAAAGCAATCATTGCAACAGAGATGGGTATTTTTGAAACTACCAGTTTAAACGGAGCTTCAACTGTGTGGGTACAAAACGGATCATTCCCTTCTGTAAAAACAAATATGCTTCAATATCGCATTAGTGATGGTACGGTCCTGGCTGCAACGCATGGTCGTGGTTTTTTCACCAGCCAGTTTTCACCAACTGCTCCCTTCATCCGTTTTGGATCAACGTACAATTACAGTCGTGTAAACAATGAAACATCAACCACAACAGTTGGTTGCCGCAGTTACAGGGATTATACTTTGAATTTACTTATTGACGCTGCTCCTGCTGGCGATGCCAATGTAACGATTAATATTGCACCGGGTGGTACAGCAATAGAAGGTGTGGATTATGATATAACCACAAACGGAAATTTTGCTACACCTTCAAAACAACTCACATTTCCTAATGGAGTGGATGTTGATCGCCCTATATCCATTCGTGTTTATGATGATGCTCAAATTGAAAATGCAGAATCTTTTACATTGACTTATACAATAGGAGGTGGAACAAATGCAGTGCCTTCTGTTACCAGTACCAGTTATACATTTAATATTGGTGATAATGATGTGGCGCCAATTGCAGGCAGTACTCTTATTGAAAGTACTCTTAATGCAACGAGAACTGTAGATGTAAGGAGCAATGGGTTGCACTATTTATTCAATACCGGAACAGGCCGTATCATGAACAGTATTAATACAGCCTCTAATGTGCTTGGTTGTGTTACTTCAACCATAAGTGAAGCCGGGAATACATGGCAACCGTTTTTAACAGGCAACCGTTCGCAAAAAGTTTATGATATCACTACTTCTTTAAATCCGGGGGCCACCTATACATTGGGCTTGTATGTAACAGCAGATGAACTGGCTGGTAAAGTTCCATCCGCATTACAAATTGCGGTTACAACGGCTGCAACGCTTGCTGGTGCTAATATATCCAATACAGTTACATATACAACAACTGCGGCTTCATTTGGAACAGATCAGTTGTTTACAGCAGTCATTCCTGCAACGCCATCATCCAAAATATTTTTAACTGAAGGCATCACAACTTCATTGTTTGATGTAAACCGGAGCAGGGAGAATTTTGCAAGATTATTATTCAATCCAGTTACCACACATATTCCATTAGCCGTACAAAATGATACACGTAAGAAAATTACAGCTACATTATTTACAGTAAGTGGTATGCAATTACGCCGATGGGATATGGGTGCGGCAAACGGAAACATCAATCTTAATTTTGATTACCTCTTTTTAACGCCGGGTGTGTATATGTTGCGTTTAGATGCTGATAAGAAAACACAAACCATTCCTATACTCAAGAATTGATGAAACAGAATCACATCTTTAAAAAGTATTTCTTTTGCATGATGACATCAGCATTGCTGATGTCATCATGCATTACTGCAAAACGTTTAGTGCCGGTGACCTACGCTTTTGCTTCTGAAGTTCAATTTGGTACTGTTCAAAAGGAGAGTGGTGATAATGGATTTGAAAAACCAGATACTGTTATTATTATTTATGCTGAGGCTACACGTGATTCTATTCAATGGGAAAATGTAGTTTTTCAAAACAGAGAGTATTCTGTTTTTGTGCAGCGTTTGAATAACGACAGTTTTGAAGCAGGTTTTTTACCCGAAACAGGAAAGCCACAAATCATAAAAGCAGCAAATGGCCGAATGCTCTACCAGTTGCAATTGCAGTCCAAAGGAAAACTAATTTCAGAACTGCAAGCATCTCCAAATACTAACAAGCCTGTTATTCAGTTCAACTTTAAAAATAAAACATACAATACCAGTACGAACGAACCGGTTTTTTTGTTGCAACGCCCGGCTTCCTGATATGATGTATTTAAAATCCTTGTTAATTTCTGAAACAATTGAACCTTACATCTACAGTATTTGTTATGATGCTATATTTTTGAAAAAGCAAACAAAACTTTCTTTTCAAACTAATCAATGAATTATGAAAAAACTCTCTCTGCTTGCAACAATGATTTTGTTGTTGAATGCTGCGCATGCACAATTTATTTCTGATGCGGGAACCAATCGCCCCCTGTATCAAATACCTGCTGATATACAGGGATCCCCATTTTTAAACAATAACTGGAGTGATGGAAATATTGTGAGTGAAAATGGTGTGAACTACACGAAAATGCGTTTAAAATTTGATGTTTTTCGCAACGAGCTGGTATTTAATATCAACGATTCTGCTTTCAGGTTTAATGATCCGATAAAAGAATTTGTACTCTCACTACCCGGCAATAAAACAGGCGGTACTGCAAAATTTATTAAGTCATCATTAATACACAGTAAACTCCCTGGTGAGTTTGTGCAGGAACTTGTAAATGGTAAAATAGCTTTGTACAAACATTATAAAAAAAATGTAGTGGAAGTGGCAAGTTATAATCTAGCAAGCAATAAAGTTTTTGAAGACAGGCTAACATTTTACATACTTAAAAATGGTGAAGCTGAGTTGGTTACTCTTTCAAAAAAAACATTGCAGGAAGTAGTAGCGGATAAATGGGCGCAGGTAGATGCATATATGCAGCAAAATAATTTGTCATCAAAAAATGAATCAGGCTGGACTGCTGCCATTACTTATTATAATTCACTTTAAGCATTGCCTTTTGTAAAACTATATTTCATTTTCCTCTTTGTGCTGTTGTGCTCTGGCGCAACAGCACAAACAGTTTTAGTAAAGGGCAATCCAATTACAAAGTCTGATCCCAATCTCATTCAATATCGTTTTGCTCCCGGCGACTGGCAAAACACGGCTTATAAAATTGTAGTGGAAGGTGTGATTTATAACTTTTATGAGCAGTCAGGTTTTGCACCGCTTAACAACATCAACGGCTCAGCATTTTATAATCAGGAATGGAAAAAAGCTACCATTCGTTTAAAAGATGGGAAGGATTTACCCGGCCAGGACATTATTTACATGGTTTCCTATCAACTCATGTTTTGGAAAGTAAAAAATGTTGGCGGCAAGGTGGAGTATAAAATTTTGGATCCAAATAGTATTAACGGTGTATTATTTGAAGATGAAAATCGGGAACAAAGTGCTGAATTTGTTCCTGGTTTTTTTGATTTTGAAAAGCAGCGCTATGTAGCCTATTTCCAATTGTTGGGCGATGGAAAGGGATCTTTGGTTAAATACCACCGCCGTAAAATTGAATTTGAATATGAATACAATAATCCGGCAGGGAAACAGAGTTTTGTGCCCCAATACGAGTATTATACATCTGGCGCTGACAGCAACTGGGTTTTAATTAACCCTGCAGAGTTTAAATCACAAATTGCCAATCTTCATCTTGCTCAAAAAAAGGGCATTGAGCAATGGTTTCAAAAAAACAGCTTTAACGCCCGTAAAGAAAAAGACCTGTTGGCATTTTTCAATTGGTTAAGACAGCAGGACTAAGTACTATTAATGCGAAAAATTGACAAGCTGCCCTGACAGTTTGAGCCAACAATTAGCCTCTTGTTGCCATTTTCTGAAATTTTTTCCCATTCTGACGCATCGGCACTGTATTCGCTTACCTTCGCTGCCCGCCTTAACGGGCAAGATTGACAATCTTTCATTTCAAAACCAAAAAAATATAACTATGGCAAAGAAGGTAAGTGTTACCCCATTACACGACAGGGTAATTGTGAAGCCTGCACCGGCTGAAGAAAAAACTGCTGGTGGAATCATCATTCCCGACACAGCAAAAGAAAAACCACAGCGTGGTACCGTAGTGGCTGCCGGCCCCGGTAAAAAAGATGAACCCGTAACGGTAAAAGTAGGCGATACGGTTCTGTATGGCAAATATGCCGGTACTGAAATCTCAATTGAAGGTGATGACCTTTTGATTATGAGAGAGAGCGACATTCTTGCAATTGTGTAATTTGAAAATTTGAAGATTTGAAATTGGCTCCAGCCGGTTTGTCAAGGTCTTCAAATTTCTGATACTCAATTTTCAAATTATCTAATTCAAAATTTTCAAATTAATTATTATGGCAAAGCAAATCTTCTTCGATATTGAAGCAAGAAATAAAATGAAAAAGGGCGTTGACATTTTGGCCAACGCCGTGAAAGTAACACTCGGTCCTAAAGGACGTAACGTAGTGTTAGAGAAAAAATTCGGTGCACCCGCTGTTACCAAAGATGGTGTTACTGTAGCAAAAGAAATTGAACTGGAAGATCCCATTGAAAACATGGGAGCTCAAATGGTGAAAGAAGTAGCATCTAAAACTGCTGATATTGCAGGTGATGGTACTACTACTGCTACTGTATTGGCACAAAGCATCATCAGCGAAGGTTTGAAGATGGTAGCTGCAGGCGCAAACCCAATGGATTTAAAACGTGGTATTGACAAAGCAGTTTCTCTTGTAGTAGAAAACTTAAAAGGTCAAAGCCACACTGTTGGAAGCGATAGCAAAAAAATTCAGCAGGTTGCTACAATTTCTGCAAACAATGATGAAACTATTGGTAAACTCATTGCTGAAGCATTTGCAAAAGTTGGTAAAGAAGGTGTAATTACTGTTGAAGAAGCAAAAGGTACTGACACTACAGTTGACGTGGTTGAAGGTATGCAGTTCGATCGTGGTTATATCAGCCCATACTTCGTAACCAACAGTGAAAAGATGGAAGCTGAATTGCAGAATCCATACATCCTCATCTATGACAAGAAGATTTCTGCAATGAAAGATATCCTCCACATTCTGGAGAAAGTTGCTCAAAGCGGTCGTCCGTTGTTGATCATTGCTGAAGATCTGGAAGGTGAAGCATTGGCTACATTGGTTGTAAATAAATTGCGTGGTACATTGAAAGTGGCTGCTGTAAAAGCTCCCGGCTTTGGTGATCGTCGCAAAGAAATGCTGACTGATATTGCGATCCTCACTGCAGGTACAGTGATTAGCGAAGAGCAAGGTTACAAACTGGAGAATGCTGATTTAACTTACTTGGGTCAGGCTTCTTCTGTAACGCTTGATAAAGACAACACAACCATTGTTGGTGGTAAAGGAAAGAAATCAGATATCACTGCACGTGTAAATCAAATCAAAGCACAGGTTGAAAATACAACCAGTGATTATGATAAAGAAAAATTACAGGAGCGTTTGGCTAAATTAGCTGGCGGTGTTGCCGTACTTTACATTGGTGCTGCTACTGAAATGGAAATGAAAGAAAAGAAAGACCGTGTAGATGATGCATTGCATGCAACACGTGCTGCAGTGGAAGAAGGAATTGTTCCTGGCGGTGGTGTTGCTTACATCCGTGCCATTGAAGCATTAGAGGCAAAAGTTCGTGGACAAATTGAAGATGAGCAAACTGGTATGCAAATCGTTCGCCGTGCATTGGAAGAACCTATGCGTACATTAACTGCTAATGCGGGTATTGATGGTTCAATTGTTGTACAAAAAATTAAAGAAGGTAAAGGCGACTTTGGTTTCAACGCAAGAACTGAAGTTTATGAAAACCTCTTTAAGGCTGGTGTTATTGATCCAACTAAAGTAAGCCGTGTTGCATTAGAGAACGCTGCTTCAATCGCAGGTATGCTGTTAACTACAGAATGTGTAATTGCAGATAAGCCTAAGAAAGAAGAACCGCATGCACATGGTGCACCAGATATGGGCGGTATGGGTTATTAATTTCTGAACTAAGAAGTATGAAATACAAATCCCGCTTTGCAAAGAGCGGGATTTTTGTTTTGGAAAGATGAATTAAAGAATTGGTTTTGTACTTCAATCCCCCTTAATTTTTTATCTTGAACTAGCTGGCAAATCTCTGCTTTCACTTTTTTTGCCGAACTTCATCTTTATACAAACTTATAAAGCACTTTTATAGGAAAGATTTACCTCACACAATCTAATGAACAAAAGCGAACGACTCATTATTTTTTTACTGGCCGCTCTTAATTTTACACATATCCTTGATTTTATGATTATGATGCCATTGGGTAACTACCTGATGCCATTCTTTAAAATAACGCCGCAACAGTTTAGTTTGCTGGTGGG
>JBKCJY010000169.1:0-9794 GCA_046301455.1 Chitinophagaceae bacterium
TTTTGCTTTAAAGCGTTCTATAAACCGTTCCTGCTGGCGAATATAATCCTGCTGGTTTTCATAAGCCTTTTGCTGCATTTCCATACGCAGCTCTTTCTCGGTTTCATAAAAAGAATAGTTGCCTCCGTAAATATGAATGCCTTGCTGAAATACTTCTACAATCTTAGTCACCATTCTGTCCAGGAACCATCGGTCATGACTCACAATTACAACAGAGCCTTGGTAATGTTGCAAATATTTTTCAAGCCATTCAATACTCGGTAAATCTAAGTGGTTGGTGGGCTCATCCATCAGCAGTAAATCGGGCTGTTGCAAAATCATTTTGGCAAGCAACACCCGCATGCGCCAGCCACCGCTGAATTCTTTATATGGTCTTTGCAAATCCGCATTGGCAAATCCAAGTCCTTGTAATATTTCTTCTGTTTTGTGATGGATGTTATAACCATCCAACGTATCCATTTCATGTAGCTTATCGGAGTAGAGGTGCAGCAGGTTTTCATCTTCATGATTTTTTTCCAACTGTCTGCCCAGTTCTTCAATTTCTTTTTCAAGCAGCAACACTTTTTCAAAAGCGCCTAATGCTACTTGCAAAATAGATTCGTTGGTATCAAAACTCAGCAGGTCCTGATGCAGATAACCTATGCTGGTATTGCGGCTGCGGATGACTTCGCCTTTGGAAGGCGAGTATTCACCCACCAGTAATTTCAATAAGGTGGATTTACCGGTGCCGTTATAACCAATCAAACCAATGCGTTCATTGGGGTGAATATGCCAGGTGGCATCTTCTACAATGGCTCTTGCTCCAAATTCAAACGTAAGATTCTGAAAACCTGCTAACATAATTTTAAAAAAGTGCGGCGAAGGTAAGCCATTCATGGAATGATAAAATGACGAAAGTTGAAATGGGCTACCTTTGGCAAAAATTATTAAACGATGAAATACTTTTTTGCGCTGTGTCTGTTAACGCTCACTGTAGTTTCCTGTAAAAACAAGGATGAAAAAAAAGAAACAACCGTAACTGAAGAAAAAAACACCAGTGGCGGTATTCAGTACTCAGAAACATTTATTACATCATTTAACAACGTGCTCAATGCCTACTATAATTTGAAAGATGCATTTGTGAAGAGCGATACAATTGCTGTAAATGCAGCAGGTGCTCAACTCAAAACATTTCTCGATAGTTTGAAACTTGATGAAGTACAGCAAAAAGATACGGTTGCATTTTCAAGCATCAGCGGAAGACCGGGTGATGCATCTGCTGAAATTGCGGGCATGCTTGCAGAAAAAGATTTAGAAAAACAACGTGAATCATTTGAAATGATCAGCAGTGCGTTCTATGATTTGATTAGAGCGGTTCGTCCTGGTGGGGTAACTGCTTATTATCAATACTGTCCCATGGCTTTTAATGATAAAGGCGCTTATTGGCTTAGCAATGCAGACAGTATCCGGAATCCTTATTTTGGTAAGAAAATGCTCACCTGTGGTGAAGTAAAGGAAACATTGAAATACTGATCCAAAGTTTTAATTGGAAGTATTAGATGCTAAAAAACCTAAAGTCAGTATGGCTGAAGCTGTTTGACAAAATCTTGAGATAAACAATTCTAATGAAATTTATTGTTGCAAACCTATTCCTCTTCTTGATATGTTTAACATCATCTGCTCAAGATAAATTCACCATCAGCGGTTATGTTAAAGACAGTACCAGTAATGAAACAATTATTGGTGCCACAGTTTCTGTGAAAGGAAGAGTAAAAAGCATCAGTTCTAATCAATACGGTTTTTATTCCATCACACTTGAAAAAGGAATTTATCAGCTCACTGTTTCGCATATTGGCTTTCAATCAAAAGAAGTAGAAATTGAGTTGAATGAAAACAAACAGTTTAATTTTGATTTAGCGCCACGTGTTGCAATATCACAGGAAATTGTTGTGTATGCAAAAAAGCGTGATCTCAATGTAAAGGAAGCACAAATGGGAAAGTTTGAGTTGAGTATGAATCAAATCAAATCTGTACCTGCATTGGCTGGTGAAGTTGATCCAATGAAAGTATTACAACTCCTGCCCGGTGTACGAAATGCAGGCGAAGGTAACAGTGGTCTTTATGTTCGTGGTGGCGGCCCTGATCAAAATTTAATTTTGCTGGATGATGCAGTTGTATACAATCCAGGGCATTTGTTTGGCTTCTTTTCCGTATTCAATAGTGATGCCTTAAAGAATGTAAGTTTAATCAAAGGTGGTATGTCTGCAAATTACGGAGGCCGCATCAGCAGTGTAATTGATATTGCCATGAAAGAAGGCAATAATAAAAAATACCAGGTAGAAGGAGGAATAGGAACCATATCATCTCGTGTTTCAATACAAGGGCCAATTGTAAAAGAGAAATCATCTTTTATTATTTCTGCAAGACGTACTTATATTGATGTGCTGGCAAAGCCTTTTATTAAATCAACCAGCAACTTTTTTGGCAGTGGTTATTATTTCTATGATTTAAATGCCAAATTCAATTATAAGTTTACAGAGAAAGACCGTTTGTATGTGAGTGGTTATTTTGGAAGAGATGTTTTTACATTTAAAAATGCAGAACGTTCTTTCAGTGCAAGAATTCCATGGGGTAATTCTACAGGAACTATAAGATGGAACCATGTGTTTAATAGTAAATTGTTTGCCAATACATCTTTGGTTTGGAATGATTATCAGTTCGCATTTGAAGGTGAGCAAAGCAATTTCCAAGTAAAGTTTAACTCTGCAGTGCGGGATGTAACTGCAAAAATTGATTTTGATTATTATCCGTTCACGGGGCATCAGTTAAAGTATGGAGCCACAGTAACCCGTCATAAATTCAATCCGCAAACAACAAGCGGACGCAGCGGCGACCAGGTATTTACTCCCGAAGCAGTAAATAATAAGTTTGCCTATGAAGCCGGTATTTATTTGATGGATGATTGGGAAGTGAGCAATAAGTTCAAAATTAATTACGGTGTGCGTTATACATTCTTTCAGCAGGTTGGTCCATATACAAGAATTAATGGAGATACAACTGTATATGGAAGGGGAGATGCTGTAAAAACATATGGCGGTTTGGAACCGAGAGTTACCATGCGGTATTCTATTGATGATGCTACTTCCATTAAAGCTGCGGTTACAAGAAACTTGCAGTTTATACATTTGGTGAGTAATGCAGGAACAACATTACCCACGGATATTTGGGTACCCAGCACCTACCGTGTAAAACCCCAGATTGGATGGCAATATGCAGCAGGTGTATTTAAGAATTTTAAAGACAACATGTGGGAAACATCAGTTGAAGTGTATTACAAAACCATGGCCAATCAGATAGAGTATGCTGAGGGTTATACACCCGGCATTGGCGATCCTGAAAGGAGTTTTGTTTTTGGAAAAGGATGGAGTTACGGCGCTGAGTTTTATGTAAATAAGGCAAGAGGAAATTTTACAGGATGGATTGGTTATACTCTTTCATGGACATGGAGACAATTTCCTGATTTGAATGAAGGCGAAAAATATCCCGGCCGTTTTGACCGCAGACATGATTTAAGTGTTGTTGCAAATTATCAAAAAAGCAAAAAATGGAAATACTCTGCCGTATTTGTTTATGGCACAGGTAACGCATTTACATTGCCGGAGCGTTTCTTTTTGGTGAATGGAGTTTTAACACAGCAGTTCAGCAGAATTAATCAATATCGGTTAAGTCCTTATCACCGTATGGATTTTGCAGCTATTTATACACCTCAGCCAAAGAAAGTTCGTAAGTTTAAAAGTGAGTGGGTGTTTAGCGTGTATAATGTGTACAGCAGGCAGAACCCTTATTTTATTTATTACGATCAAAGCGGCAATCCATTGCAGGGAACACTTGAAGTAGAAGCACGGCAGGTTTCTTTATTCCCTGTGATACCGAGTGTAACGTTGAATTTTAAGTTTTAGATTTAACTTTCGATTTAATCATTTACCAGTTCAATGTATATCTCAAGGGTTACAGCATATTTGCTTTTTAATCTCATCTTTATTGGCGTTTTTGTGCTGCCAAGAATTTATTACAAGTACACTTATCCTTAAACAAAAGGCATTATTGTTGGTAAAGATTACTCAATCAGAAGAGTAACCTTTCCTGTTGTTGAATTTAATGTAGATGGAAGAGATATTCAATTTCTTGCGCCTAATTTCATGCCACATAATGTAGGTCAAAGTGTAGAAGTACTTTACAATCCATCCAATCCAAAGCATGCTTATGTAACAAGTTTTTATGGATTTTGGGGCAATGACTTGCTTTATACAATTCCGGTTTTTATTATTTCTTCATTAATTGCGTTGGCAAAAGATATTATACCGGCCCGAATAAAGATATGGTAATAGCCATGGTTTATTTTACTCGAAAAACAACACTTGCATTTTTCTTATCATCTGCACTTAAAAATACTTTATAGTAGTTATCGCCGCATTGCACACGCATGATGGCTGTGTTTGGTGGAATCTTACCCTGGTTCTCGGCGTACATGGTGAGTGTATTATCTCTGCCTTTAATGGCATTTAGTTTTAATGTGATGGGTTTATCAGTTAAAGATTTTTGTTGTGCAACTACTTCGCCATTAAATAAAACCGTTATGATATCACCATCGATCTCAGCATTATCAAACAGGGTAACAGTAATTGCTTCTTCATCAATGATGATGGTTTCAAATATTTTGTTATCTCTTCGCTCCAAACCATTCGGTAATTTGGGAGCTGCAATTACAGGTTTGTTATCAGGTTTTGTTTGCGGTTTTATTTCAGTTTCAACTTTTGTAATTGTTGGTTTAGTTTTTACCACAGAATCTTTTTTGGGAACTGGTTTAGTTACCGGTTGCTGTTTCGCAGTGGCGGGAGGGTTGTTTTTAACCGGAGGTTTTGCTGTTGCTGTTTTTGGTGCAGTTGTTTTTGGTTTTGTAATGACTGTATTCATCCGCACAGTATTGGTTGGCGGTGGAGTAGTAGTAATTTTGTTTTTAACCAATTGTTTTCTGCCAAGTGTTGTTGAACCGGTTCCGCAGGGCTGCTTGGGATCAGCAGGTTTCCATGTGCCAATCAATTGCTCATCTTCACCTTTTTTAAAGTAAGTGAGTGTATGAATTTGTAAACAATCGCCCTGATCCGGTGGCGTATTTTTCTTAATTACTTTTAATTCAGTAGAAACAAGGGTTTTACTTCCGGGGTCAATGGTTCCTTTTATTTCGCAAATGGTGTAATATCTTTTGTTGTTGAAAATAAAATAAGTAACGGATGTACCTGTGAATGTATTTCCCTTGGCCTCAATCTCCAATACATACTCTGTTTGAGAATTGGGATCACCGTTTGAATCAAAACTACCACTCCATTGTCCGCTCCATTTTTGAGCAGATGCTGATGAAAGAAGAAAAGTAAAAAGTAAAAAATTAAAAAGTGATTTCATGCTTCTTTAAATAATCAACCTGCAAATTACTGAAAGGGCAAAGATAGGGGCAGCTAAGCTTTGTTAATTTTGATTGGTGGTGCTTTGATGAATAGAATTAAACCCGTACAAGTGTGCGACGCCACCGCAGCAAAATAGTAGCACTAACTCCTGTAAACCAAAAATACATTTGAAGCAAAGCTTCAAAATACCCATTGAAACAGCGCATCAATGTATTACCTTTGACGCTCTTAAAAACGGAGTTTGAGAATGATGAAAATTAGTTTTCCCGATGGTGCAGTAAGAGAGTATGCCGCAGGTAGTTCGGCACTTGATATTGCAAAAAGCATAAGTGAAGGGCTGGCAAGAAAAGTGCTGGCCGCAAGTGTAAATGGTGAAGTGTGGGATTTAACTCGCCCCATTAACGCTGATTCAACATTGAAGTTATTAACGTGGGATGATAAAGATGCACAACTTACGTTTTGGCATTCTTCTGCACATTTAATGGCAGAGGCTGTTGAAAGCATGTTCCCTGGTGTAAAATTCTGGGTGGGTCCGCCATTAGAAAGCCCCAAAGGTTTTTATTATGATATGGATTTGGGCGATCGTAAAATAACAGAAGAAGATCTGGCTGCTTTGGAAAAGAAAATGAACGAACTGGCAAAGCAAAATAATTCTTTTGTTCGAAAAGAAATGAGCAAGGCTGATGCAGTGAACTATTTTACTGAGAAAGGGGATGAATACAAATTAGACCTGCTGGGTAATCTAAAAGATGGCGAGATTACCTTTTATACACAGGGCAACTTTACTGATTTGTGCCGTGGGCCTCATATAACCAACACCGGTACAATCAAAGCGATTAAGCTTACTACAGTTGCCGGTGCTTACTGGAAAGGCGATGAAAAAAATAAGCAGCTCACACGTGTATACGGTGTAACATTTCCATCACAAAAAGAAATGGATGAGCATTTGGCGATGCTGGAAGAAGCCAAACGCAGAGACCACCGCAAGCTGGGAAAAGAACTCGGCATTTATACTATGAGTGATGATGTGGGTCCGGGTTTGATTTTGTGGATGCCCAATGGAACCATCATTATTGAAGAATTGGAGAAGTTGGCCAAAGAAACTGAACTGGCTGCAGGTTATAAGCGTGTTGTTACGCCGCATATTGCAAAAGAGAGTATGTACCTCACCAGCGGGCATTTGCCTTACTACGCTGACAGTATGTTTCCGCCCATGGAAATGGATGGTGAGAAATATTATTTGAAAGCGATGAACTGTCCGCATCATCATAAAATATTTGATGCAGAGCCGAAAAGCTATAAAGAATTGCCCTATCGTTTGGCAGAGTATGGTACTTGTTACCGTTATGAGCAGAGTGGGGAATTATTTGGGTTGATGCGTGTACGTTGCCTGCACATGAACGATGCACATATCTATTGTACCAAAGATCAGTTCGCACAGGAGTTTAAAGCGGTGAATGATATGTACCTGAAGTATTTTAAAATCTTCGGGATTGAAAAGTATGTGATGCGTTTGAGCCTGCACGATCCTGAAAAACTGGGACAGAAATATGTAAACGAACCCGAGCTTTGGAAAGAAACAGAAGAGCTGGTTCGTAATGTGTTAATTGAAACCGGTGTTCCTTTTGTAGAAGTAAAAGGTGAAGGCGCATTTTATGGTCCCAAGATTGATGTGCAGATATGGAGTGCCATAGGCCGTGAATTTACTTTAGCTACAAATCAAGTGGATTTTGCACAGAGCCGCAGTTTTAAACTCAGCTATACAAATGCCAATAATGAACCTGAAATTCCATTGATTATTCACCGTGCACCGCTGGGTACACATGAACGTTTCATTGGCTTTTTGCTCGAACATTATGCAGGAAAGTTTCCTTTATGGCTGGCACCGTTGCAGGTAAAAATTCTCCCTATCAGTGATAAGTTCATGGATTACGCAAAAACTCTGCTGAATGATTTGAAAAAAGCTGATATTCGTGCAGAGATTGACGATCGCAATGAAAAGATTGGCAAGAAGATTCGTGATACTGAGCTGGCAAAAGTTCCATATATGCTGGTAGTGGGAGAGAAGGAGATGAATGAAAACAAAGTATCAGTAAGAAAGCAGGGTAAAGGTGATGCCGGCATGATGCATACTTCCGACTTTATTGCAGAAGCAGTAGCAGAAATTAAAGAACGTAGATAAAAAAAACCTCCATTTCCCCAATGGAGTTGATTTAAAAATAAAAATTGAACGGCCCTCATTTTGGGGAACAGGGCAACTTAAATATGGCATTTCCTCCAAGACCTCCAAGGGGACGATTTATTCCCCGTAAGGAACCAGAACATCGCATCAACAACATGATACGTGTGCCCGAAGTACGATTAGTGGGCGATAATGTAGAAGTTGGTGTTTATCCCACACAAAAGGCATTGCAAATAGCGCAGGAGCTGGGTTTAGACCTGGTGGAGATTTCTCCGCAGGCTGTACCACCGGTATGCAAAGCAATCGACTATAATAAATTCCTTTACGAGAAGAAGACGAAAGAACAGGAAATGAAGGCCAACAGTAAGGCCGCCGAGTTAAAAGAAATTCGCTTTACTCCCAATACGGATGATCATGATTTTGATTTTAAATCAAAACATGCGGAAAACTTTTTGAAAGAAGGGAATAAGGTGAAGGCTTATGTGCAGTTTAAAGGCCGTGCCATTCAATTTAAGGAAAGAGGTGAATTGGTATTGCTAAAGTTTGCTGAACGTTTGAAAGATATTGGTCAGGTGGAAGGTTTTCCCAAACTGGAAGGTAAACGGATGCTGATGATTATTGCTCCAAAAAGCCAGAAGAAAAAGAAAGATGCTTAAAATAGAAATCCCGCTGATGAGGCGGGAATTTTTTTATATGGTTTTTAAAATATCCACCGTTCTTCCCACCATCTCAGCACTCACATCCAAATGCAACACAAACCGAATTGTTTGTTTACCCGTGGCAAAGCATAGTATACCTTTCTCTTTCAACTTCACAACCATATCAGCAGCAGAAACTGTGGGTTTTAACTGAAAGATGATGATATTGGTTTCAACGGGCATCACACTTTCCACCAAAGGATGGGAGAGTAATGCCGCTTCAATCTGTTTGGCATGTGCATGATCTTTCGCCAATCGCTCAATATGATGATCCAGTGCATAAATCCCTGCTGCAGCCAGTACTCCCGCCTGCCTCATTCCGCCGCCAAAAACTTTGCGGATGCGTCTTGCTTTTTTAATATCCTCTTTTGTACCTATCAGCAAACTGCCCACAGGGCAGCCCAGTCCTTTACTCAGGCAAATAGAAATAGAATCAAACAGTCTACCATAATCTTTGGCACTTTGGTTCTTATAAATAAGTGCATTAAACAATCGGGCCCCATCTAAGTGCAACTTGAGGTTCTTTTCATCACAAACAGCTCTTATTGCTTCTATTTCAGCAAGTTCGTAGCAACTTCCGCCACCTCTGTTACTTGTATTTTCCAAAACAACTAGGCTGCTATGAGGCTTATGCACATCATCTGGATTTATTGCTTCCAATACCTGATGCGCAGTTAATCTGCCACGGTCGCTCGTAAGCAGACGAACTGATGCGCCGCTATTAAACGCAATTCCTCCGCCTTCGTATTGATATACATGGCTCAGAAAATCACAAATCACCTCATCGCCTGGCTGTGTGTGCATTTTAATACCAATCTGGTTGGTCATTGTGCCGCTGGGGCAAAAAAGGGCAGCTTCCATTCCAAACATACCAGCTGCTTTTGCCTCCAGTTCATTTATTGTTGGGTCTTCACCAAAAACATCATCACCCAACGGTGCTTTCATCATCGCTTCATGCATGCCGGGTGTTGGCTGGGTAACTGTATCGCTGCGGTAATCAATCCAATTCATATTATTTAATATTAATACTTAATGATTCAATTTTGTTAATCACTTTAACAAAATAGTTCATTGTTCAACTGAAAATGTCTTATTTATCAAAAATAATTCACAAGTTGTGTAAAAAACTTTATTCCAATGGCAACAATTTGCATTTCATAATGTTAGCAATGTACTATGTGTTAACTGCAAACATTTTAAAAATGGCTGTAATGGCCTAAGTTTAAATTAGGGCTATGAAAAGTGGAAATCGTGTTTTACATTTGCAGGCAGACTTACAGGATGTATTAACCCGTTTTTTACAACTTTCGGAGAAATTTCCCTGTCTTAGTAACAATCATTCAAAATTCAATCGATTAACATGAGGCAACTAAAAATTGCAACACAGATTACCAACCGTGATTCACAAGCGGTGGAGAAGTATTTGCAGGAAATTTCCAAAATCCCTATGATCACTCCTGAGGAAGAAACAAC
>JBKCJY010000170.1:0-1854 GCA_046301455.1 Chitinophagaceae bacterium
CAAACGCATTGCAGAAATGGTTACACAAAGTTTACAGGAGCAATATCCGGATACTGAATTTATTATTACCCGTTTTGGAAATGTATTGGGCTCCAATGGGAGTGTGGTTCCTTTATTTAAAAAACAAATTGAAAAAGGCGGTCCTGTAACAGTAACGCATCCCGATATGCAACGTTATTTCATGACTATTGCCGAAGCTGCACAATTGGTTGTAGAAGCCAGCTTAATGGGTAAGGGTGGTGAGGTATTTATTTTTGATATGGGTGAGCCTGTAAAAATTTATGACCTGGCGGTGAATATGATACGGCTTGCAGGTATGGTGCCGGGAGAAGATATACAGATAGAGTATACAGGTATACGACCCGGTGAAAAACTGTATGAAGATCTTTTTGCCGACCAGGAAAAAGTAGAACATACTCATCATAAAAAAATTATGATCGGTAAAGTGCAGCAGTATGCATTTATACAGATTGAACGTATGATTGAACAAATAGCGTCCTTAGATGCAGGAGTGAGTAAACTGCAAATTGAGGAAATGATCAACAGATTTGTTCCTGAGTTTAAAAAAAATCTATAGATGAAAAAGGAAATACAACTTTAATTTACACTAATTTTAAATAATCCAAAACCAACTCTAATCATGCGAATACTGATCTCTTTGTTTTTTATTTTTTTAACGGCAACTGTTTTGAAAGCCCAAAATCCACGATTTTCAATGTTTGATGCATCACCCCTTGTTGTAAATCCTGCCTATGCCGGAAAAATCAATGGCAGTGTGCGAGCAGGAACTCACTTTGGTGTGCATTTAAGTGACAGTGCCGAGATAAGACATCTGAACACTTATGTTGATTTCAGAACGGCGGTAAAGGGTGATAAACGAACCAATCATTTAGGTATTGGTTTAAATTTTTACACTTACGGTTTTAACAGTCAATCACCCGTTATTGCCAATTTTCCTTCTTTATCGCTTGCCTATCATATGGGCTTAGGTAAGACAGGAAAGCATTTTTTAGGTATCGGTGCCCAGCTTGCCTATGCCAGTGCCAGGCTGGATGAAACCAAGGGCTTATATGATAAAGAATTATCAGGTGGCGGTTTCCGTTATGTGCCAACGGCTAACCGAAGGAATACCACTGCCCGTAATTCCTACTGGGATGCATCGGGTGGGGTTTATTACCAGTTCAAAGGTGAAGATGTTGAATTTGAAACGGGTTTAAGTATGTATCATATGTTTTACCCCAAGAATGATATTTATAAAACCGACCAGGAAACCCGTTTAAGACACAGAGGCGTTATGAATATGCGTATGCAGATGAAGCTATCTAAAAAGCGTTCGATCGCATTCCAGAGTATGTATTGGGCTGATGGTTTGTACTGGAGAAGCAGAGTGTATGACAGTGATAATTTAGTGGCGTTTTGGACGGGAGTAGAGGTCCTGAACATCAAAGCAGAGAATGGTTTTTCAGTTGATTACGGAATCTATTCAAGAACGTTCCGCACGTTCATGCCTTATCTTTCACTTCATTTCAATAAAGTTTTGAATTTCAGAATGAGTTATGAATGGCCGTTTAACAGCACCGCCTTTGAATCCAATAGAGCAAAAAGAGGTGAGGCAGCATTGATCTTTAATTTCAGCAAGAAATAGGTTTCAACAACCGCCAGCAAAATTTAAAAAATAGCCACCCTGCGGGGTGGCTATTTTTTTGAGAATCAATAGGGTAAGTAATAATGCATATTTTTTATTTTTTTTTTAAAAAAGATAGCCTACACTATAGAAAAAAAATCTAATTTGCCATAACTGATTATGACCAATAATTCCCTGCAATCTGTGAAAGAAATGCCGTATTGGTATGC